>NZ_SZPP01000035.1:0-64556 GCF_030263775.1 Candidatus Jettenia sp. AMX1 | reverse complement strand
TTCATAAAGAATGCCATACGTTGGGACTGTTCTCAACCCTTATTTTTCAGGCTTTTTCAGCCATACGGTCCTTAATTTCCTGGTATTTGGCTACTCTTGAACAAATTTATCCTATTTCTGCGCAACTTATGTGTAAATCAGTAAGACGAATTTATAACTATAAAACTTCTGGAAAGGTTGAATACGATGAGTTTTATTTAAAAAAATCCAAACCCATCATAGACGAAATCGACAAGGTGTTAGCCCAGCATTACGGTTTCACCGATGAGGAATTGGATTTCATCATCACCTACGACATCAAATACCGCATGGGACGGGATTATGACGATAATGAACCATAAAACGTAACAACGTAGGGGCGAAGCATTTTTTCACACCGAATGAATAATGTCAGAATCTTGTTCATAAAAAATGCTTCGCCCCTACAATCAACAATTAACAACCAACAATCAACAACCAAGGTAATCGTAAATAACCATATAATAAAACAACCATGCAACAAAACAGAAATGCAAATTACGACCCGGAAAAACACCATCGCCGTTCAATACGACTGAAGGGATACGATTATACAAGGCCAGGTGCGTATTTTGTGACCATGTGCACAGAAAACAGAAAATGCCTCCTGGGGAAAATTTCTGGTGAAATCATGCAATTGAATAAATTTGGCGCTATGATTTATACGTGTTGGAATAACATACCGAAATATTTTACACACATCCGATTGGATACATGCGTTGTTATGCCAAATCATATCCATGGGATTATAATTATTACGGAACGCAATTGTGGAAATAACGCCAATGGTAGGGGCGAAGCATTTTCCTCACCCATGAAATCGTACTCAGGTCTTGTCACGGAAAATGCTTCGCCCCTACACCCAACAATGCAATCACCACATGGAACATTCTCCGGTTCTTTGGGGTCAATTATGCAAAATTTCAAATCTGTTTCCACGCGAAAAATCAACCAATCAAACAATACCCCTGGCGTCACGCTCTGGCAACGCAACTATTACGAACACATCATCCGAAACGAACATTCATTAAATACCATTCGACAGTATATTATGTACAATCCACTCATGTGGGCATATGATATGAATAACCCTGATAGATCTCAGGTATCTGAAGCAGAATTGAAACACGAAGTAAAAAAGAGATGCAATTTTACCAATGAGGAATTGGATTTTATAATCAATTACGACTTTAAATACCGCATGGGACAGGATTATGGCAACAAACCATGATCATAACCGTAGGGGCGAAGCATTTTTTCCACCGAATGAATTATGCCGGAATTCCATAACAAAAAATGCTTCGCCCCTACCTCAAAACAATTTACACTATATAGGCAATAAACAAATACTCGAACATTTCAAAATTGCCTTCTTATGTTCCCGCAAATGCCCGGCGAATATCATCCTTAAATCATATGACTGGGCAGTTGAACAAAGGGAAAAAGGCGTCTGTGTCATATCGGGCTTTCATTCTAAAATAGAAAAAGACGTTTTGCACTACCTGCTCAAAGGTAACCAGCCCATTATACTTGTACTAGCAAGAGGCCTTAAGAAAAGACTTGAACCTGAACTGGAGGAAGCCTTAAACAAAAACAGACTCCTGCTCATTTCTCCATTTAACGAGAATGTGAAACGGGTTACTGTGGAAACTGCCAACCAAAGAAATCGCCTCATGGCAGAACTGGCGGATGAAATATTTGTCGCCTACGCTGCACAAGGGGGTAATATTGAAAAACTCATTACAGACATTTCACACACAGGAAAAACTATTTCATCCTTTAACTATGACATCAAATAATGCATAGGATGGGATTATGACGACAACACGTAGGGGCGAAGCATTTTTCTCTACTAAGATGAATAATTTCAGAATTGTGTCACAAAAATGCTTCGCCCCTACAATCAATGAATCAATCGCATAGATAAAGAATTAGACGCAATAGATTGAGATTGTTACAATAATAATGAATGATTCTCATATAAATGTTTTGGATTGCCATCAACTTGTCGAAACCTATGCGCACTGGCTTAAAGAAAAGGTAAAAGTGAAAAAGGTTGGAGAGTTCTGTGAACTTACGACTCCTTTCGTTGATAGGCATAATGATTATTTGCAGATATATATAAAGGCAACGCCTTCCGGTTTGCTCCTTACCGATGACGGTTATATAATCCGGGATCTGGAAATAAGCGGTCTTGAGTTTAATACCGAACGTCGAAAAAATGAACTGTATAATATCCTGAACGGATTTGGGGTAAAGCTTCATGGAGATTGTCTTCTGGAACATGAGACCTTCAGCTTAGTATTAAGAACGTAGGGCAAGGCTTTAGCCTTGCTCCCCTGCGTGAATTTGCACGGGGATGGCAACCCTAAAGAGTCTATGCAAAAAGTATGACTATTTTCAGTCACAATACACTATATGGTATTTTCTCATTTAGTTCAATACTGTATATGACCCCGCTTGGGACTTTTTGCACAAGCTCTAAAGGGTTGCCCCACAGAATGAAAATTCCTATACGTTATTTTATTTTAGCAACACCGATATTGGCATCGCCCAGAGAATTATCACCCCATGCCCCGATAAACCCATTATTCGTCTTTGAGGCATCTTGTGCAATAGCAATATAATCTCCCATATAGTCCTCATCAACAAAGAAATCATTTACACCAGGAATCGGAGCAAAACTCTTCTTTGTTACTTTACTATTTGTCCATGTTGCTCCTGCGTTTTTGGAGGTAGCTATGGTAACGTCTATTAAAAAATTGCGTAAATTATATTTACGGTCGTAATAGAGAATACCTATCTTACCGGTTTTATCCACAGCAATGGCAGGCATAAACTGATCAGCTTTCCTTGTAATGGGATCGTTGTTTATCCTGACGGGAACTGACCAGGTACTCCCTCCATCTGTAGATTTGCTAAAAAGGATATCCGCAAAATGGTACTGCCCATCGAAAGCAAAGAAATCACTTTGCGCAAGGTTTCGACCGTCATGCCAAACGATGTAAACATTGCCATTGGTAGCTGTACCGGAAGTATCAACAGCAAGACCCTGAAGATCAAAATTGGCTCGGAAACTTCCTTGAAGTAAAAAAGAATCTCCCACAGGAATGACAGAAGAAACTTCGACTTTGGTACGAAAGGTCTTTCCATCATCAATAGACTTACGAATCTTAATACTGCGCTCTTCAGACTCATCAAACTCTTCCCATGCTACATAAATTTCTCCTGTTGGTCCAACGGCTATCTGTGAGTTGGTTACCAGGATTCTCTCTGAGCCTTCTACAATTTTTACCGGTTGTGACCAGGTCACTCCCCCATCAGCCGATTTTACCAATTCTATCCTTGTTATATCTGATGTAACACCAAAGTCAAACTTAGTGTAGGTAACATAAATACTATCAGATGATCCTGGTTTAACAGCCATCCATGGTTTATCAAGGAAATCCCCGCCATTCACAACCGATGCCATAACAGAGCCTCCCCATGAAAATCCTCCATTCGTAGATTTGGAGACAGAAATGCCATCACCTACAACTTCATCGGCAACAATGTCCTGAGCAATACTTGCGTAATAGAATGTAGAGCTGCTCGTAGCCCTTACAACGGGGTCTCCCAGCAAATCGCGGGCATCAATATCATCAGGAATAGGGTCGGCCACAAGTATTCCTTTATCCGTAAAGGCCGCTCCTGCTTTACTGGATCTAGACCATCCGGCGAAACTAAAACTACTGCTGGGGCTTGGACTGGGAGGAAGTGTTGGATCAAAAAGCGGAAGAAATGTGGCCGCGAAGGATCCGGTATCGTTAAAACCGCATACGGCATTATTCCCCCACCAACCCACACTGGTTTCATTCTGTGTCGATCCTGCAAAACGTGAGAAGAAGTCCGATTTCGCAAATGGGTTATTTCCGGTAAAAGGAGCTAAAGGAGCCAGGGATTTATCAACGTTGGTGTCCATACCTCCTTCCTTTAAGAATCCACCCCGCTCTACAGCTCTCTCTAAAATGGGCTTAATACTACCCCATTGTTCCCCGAAATTTACAATCATCTTACTCCCGGTGGAAAGATAGTTGACCTTTTTTCCCAGACGTTGTTTTAAAAATTTTCCCCGATCAGATAACCTTTCAAGCCGTGCAAGGGCAGTGTTGTGACCAGGTTGTGCTCCTACAGGCATACTCCCAAAAAACCCTACAATACTTATTATACTTATTACGGATAGTACCTTTTCCCTCCTCAGCATTTTATCTCTCCTTTCACTTACACGTTTTAAACAAAGCTGCTTTTTCTATAATCATGACAGCCCTCCGGGATTAGGTAGAGACACAACATCTTACGTCTGTACAATCGCAAAATCTTGCGTCTCCAAAATCCTGCGTTTGTACCATTGCAACATCGTGTATCTCTACGAGACCACAACAGAAAGTAACAGTTATTTTACGTCAGGTCAAAAAACATACCGTAAGAATTTATCCTGCAAAACTATAATTAGATTCTCTCGCTACTCATGCGGTTTGATGGAAAGAATTATTCATGATAATATATTGATAAAATTAGCTTTAGAGCTTATAAGAGGAAGATTTAAAAAAAGATGATTTATGGCAGTAAAAAACATGATTACATTTTTTATGCGAAGAAGGTTAAAGTGTAACATGGCACAAAAGTGTGCTGATACAAAAGTGAGACATACTACATGTCACCAATAATCCATTCGAGGATAATTATATTAGGTATCTTGTTAAGATTATGGAAGGCAGAAAGAAATGGACTCCCTCCTCCTTTCTTAAGAACACCAGAGCAATCCAGCCTTATCTTGAGTAACTATAATAAGTCATAGAAAAAGAGATAAATAAGCGATATAATCGGCAATGGATTTTTAAAAAGCAAACAGAGGAAAATTACTCGCATGAAAGTAGCATACAAAACAGATGTTGGTAAACAGAGGACACATAACGAAGATAGCATTCTTATTGATATATGTATGGGTATTTTTCTCCTCGCCGATGGATTGGGAGGACACCAGGCAGGTGAAGTAGCAAGCAATCTGGCTGTTAAAGAATCTTATACTTATCTCAAAAAAAATTTGAACAAGGTGAAAAGTGAAGGAGAAGTTTTAAAACTCTTGACCGAATCCCTTTTGAAAGCACACAATACCATAAGAGCAAAATCAATGACAGATATAAACCTTATGGGTATGGGGACAACCCTTATACAGATGTTGATTAAAGATAGTAGCACGTATATTTGCCATGTGGGCGACAGCAGGGTATATTTTTTCAGAGAAGAAATAAAGCAGATTACCAAAGACCATACATTTGAAAATTATCTTATGGAAGATGAAATAATACAGCGAGAGTATCTTCCTTTACAAAAACTGCACATACTTACGCAGGCTGTAGGTGAGTCAGAGACAATAGTTCCGGAATTAAAACAGATAAAACTAAAAGCAGAAGATATGCTTCTCGCTTGTTCGGACGGTCTCACCGATATGCTCTCAGGGAAAGAATTAGAATCAATAATTTACCAGTATAGAGATAATCTCAACACGGCGGTAGATAGTCTGATAAAAGAGGCAAACAATAAAGGCGGAATGGATAATATTTCTGTGATATTAATAAAGTATGAATAATATTAACTATTATACAGGATCGGTAAGGATTTGAGGGAAAATATGAGACCTAACAATTGCAGTTGGACACAGATAAACACAGATAAGTACAAAGAAACTCATGATGCAGGTAGTGTAAGTAACTCACTCAATAGGTAATGAACAGTGCTTCTCTCCACGGCTAAAAAATCCATATTTATCTGTGATCATCTGTGTCCCGTTGCAGAATCTAGGTGAAATTTTACGAAATTCTTTCACATTGAAAAAAAGAGGTTTATAACATGTTTAATCTAAGATCGGCGAAAAATATATTGCTTTTTGTTTATTTTACGATACCCATAACCATGCTCCCGGTAAATGCAGAAGCAATCCATAAAAGCAAGATTGTGAACCATACCATAGAAATCGAGCTCTTTTTGAAAGATCACAAGCTAAAGGCCATCGATCATATGAGTATACCTTATGAACATGATGAGAAGGTTTTGTGTTTTATGAATCGGTCATTCCAAATCTTATCAGTCAGTACTTCAAAGAGAACATTAGATTTTCATATAAGAAATACGCCTGATAAAGGGCCGCAATGCCTGGAGATATCCATACCATCCGACTTAAGGGAACGTAATGAATTAACTTTAGACATTGTGTATGAGGGGTCTCTCACTGCAACACCTGTTTCACTGGAAGAGGAAGATGTCGGCGAGACAACGGGTACTATCAGCGAGAGAGGGGTTTATCTGAGTCCTGCGTGCATCTGGTATCCTGATATACCTTCTTCTCTGGCAACCTTTAAGATAACGATCATTACCCCTATAGGATATGAGGCGATAACCCAGGGCACGCTGATAAGCAAAACATCAGATGACCATAAGACGTATACAACATGGGAAGAAAAAAACGTATCCGAGGGATGCGATCTTGTAGCAGGAAAATATCAGGTAACGAGTATAAGCCATAACGGCATCGATATTTATGCCTTTTTCTTCCCTGAAGAGCAAGATTTAGCAAAAACATACCTGGATGCTACCATACGCTATCTGGATATGTATCAAAAACTTTTGGGAAATTACCCATATAGAAAGTTTGCTATCGTCGAAAATTTTTTTCAAACCGGATATGGTATGCCATCGTTTACTCTCCTGGGCAGTACCGTTGTAAAATTACCCTTTATTGTAGATACTTCGCTTGGTCACGAGATTCTGCATAACTGGTGGGGCAACTCTGTCTTTGTAGATGAGTCACAAGGAAACTGGTGTGAGGGACTGACTACCTATATGGCAGATTATTATTATAAAGAACTCAAGGATAGTAATTCAGCGGTAACCGAACAGAATGATCTCCCGTTATCAAAATTTACCGGTAGAATAGACCCGATAACCCAGTCTGTCGGATACGGAAAGACAGCAATGGTATTCCATATGTTAAGACGCATGGTCGGTGACGAGTTGTTTTATACAGCCTTGAGGAATTTTTATAAAAACAAGATCTGGCAGCAGGCCAGTTGGAAAGATATCCAGCATACGTTTGAAGATATCGGCAAGACAGATCTGTCCTGGTTTTTTGAACAATGGGTCAACCGGAAAGGAGCGCCTTTTATTGAATTGGGTAAAACAGAGGTAGAGAAGGTTAGTGACGGCTGGTTGGTAAAGGCAGAGATCTTGCAAAAAGATACACCATACCGCCTCTCCATACCGGTCATTCTGGAATTGGAAGATGGAAATTTTTCTACAACTGTAGAACTAAAAGAAACATCGAATACCTTTTCCATACAAACAAAATCTCAACCTAAATATATTGCTATAGACCCTCAGCATGACGTATTCCGGCGTTTACATCCTGGAGAAATTCCTCCCACCATAGATTTAGTACTGGGAGATTATGAGAAGGTTATTGTATACCCAACAGGTGGTGAAAGCGCTTCGCAGAAGGCTTATAAAAAACTAGCAGAATCGATAGCAGATAACGAAGGAATGGTAAAAGCGGATACAGAAGTCACAGAAACAGAAATAACTCAAAAAAGTTTGTTCATTTTGGGAGGGTTATCCGAGAATAAGCTAACAAAGATGCTTTTAGGAGATTTGCCAGAAAATTTCTTGCTTGAAGAAAATGCTTTTACCGTAAACAGTACAACCTTTAATAATAAAGGTAACGCACTTCTGGTAACCTTGAGAAACCCCCAAAACAGAAAAAAAGGTATTGCCTTGTTCCTCACTTTCAATTCTGCTACGATTGATACCTTAGGCTTAAAGATTCCGCGCTACGGAAAGTATAGCTATCTTATCTTTGCTGACGGAAAAAATATCGATAAAGGAACCTTTACCGTAACAGATAGTCCATTACAACGGGATCTTCGAATCTTACTTTTTGGTAAATAAAATTATATTATGAAAACACCATTTCATCCATGAAATTTCTTATCTATAATCTCATGATAATAAAGCACATATTTATTAATATTTAAGTGGCACTGAAATTTACTACTTAGAAGATATTTTACGTTTTTTTAGTTTTTATTACCAAGTGGAACGTCTTTTGTTTTCTTTCTAAGGATTATTATTATTTATGTATTTAAAAGCATACAAAGTTTCATGAGACAATTACTTTCTTTTAGCGTTTTACTTGGACTCTTAAGTTGGAATATTATATCTTCAAAAGATATAGTAGCCGGTAAGAGTTATACCGAAACAGAAGTTGTAGATGGTGGCACCATTGAGGGAAATGTGAAATATGAGGGTGATTTGGCAGCGCAATCATTAAACCTGCAAGGTGGCTGGGAACTACCTGATGTCTCCAAAACTGTTTCTGAAAAACTTGTCGTAAACAAGGTCAATAGCGGCCTCAAAAATGCGGTTATCTCAATTACCGATATTACAGAAGGTAAGAAGAAAGAAATACCAGCTATTCATCCGATTATAGATCAACAGAAAAATACCTTCATCCCTCGTGTAACTGCGATTTTAGAAGGAACTACCGTAGACATCTTAAACGGGGATGAAGAACTCCATACGGTACATACCCGATCGGTTAAAAACCAACCCTTTAATCTTGGCACAACGTATAAGCAGAGAATATCAAAGAGATTTGATCATTCCGAGGTTATTAAATTATCTTGTGATATTCACAGGAGTTCGTATGCATGGATTATCATCCTGGATAATCCCTATTTTGATATAACAGATAAACATGGATATTTTGAGATTTGTGACATCCCCCCCGGAATATACAAATTAAGAGTGTGGCATGAGGAGTTAGGAAATCTAGAGAAGGAGGTAACGGTTAAACCCAAAGAAATTACAAACATAGAGTTGATGTATTCTCAGGATTAGAAATGTGGTAAAGAGTTGTAATAGTTAAAAATAGTTACATTTATAGTTAGGTTTGTAAAATGCAATCGAAAGGAGGAGGGCAGATATGAGACCTAAGGTTTTATTGGATAAGGTTGGCTTATGGAGCACTACGGCAGTGGCAAGTATAGCGCTGGCGCTAAATATTGCACCGACTACTGCTAAAGCAGTTACTATACCAACAGAGGTCACAGAATTGGGTAAAAATACCTACAAGAAATATTGTAGCGCCTGTCACGGTGAAGAAGGGCATGGGGATGGACCTTTGGCAAGATCCATGCTTCCAAAACCACGTGATTTTACCCGAGGAGCTTATAAATTTAGAACAACCCCCAGCGGTTCACTCCCTACAGATAATGATATCTATAGAACGATTTCCTTTGGAGTACCGAATTCGACGATGATCCCCTGGGATATTTTATCTGAAGAAGAGCGTGCCTCAGTAATTCCGGTTTTAAAGAGTTTCTCAGAGGCATTTGAATTCAGACAACCAGATGCACCTGTGAATGTCGGATTAGAGGTAAGGCCGACAGAAAGGACTATTGCAGAGGGAAAAAAGATTTATGAGGAAAAGTTAGAATGCTGGAAGTGTCATGGTGTTGAAGGGCGTGGTGATGGCCCCAGCGCAGCAGAACAAGAGGATGATTTTGGATTTCCCATAAAACCTTTTGATTTTACTACGGGAAAATTCAAGGGTGGAAATTCATCCACAGATATATATCTCAGATTTACTACCGGATTGAATGGCACTCCTATGCCATCTTTTGCCAAGGAGCTTACAGACGAACAAAGGTGGTATTTAACCCACTACGTAATGTCACTCGTAAAACCAGAGGAAAATCATAAAAATAAAGAATGTAAATAACATTTAATATGTTGATCATAGGGAGGTAAAGAGATGAAAAAATTAGGGTTAGGCATATGTTTGTCTGCAACATTGGCGTTTACTTCTCTGGCGTGGGCTGCTGACCAGACTCCCCCCAAGAAGGACACACCACCAGATTTATATGAAGGACTGCCCGATTGGTATAGGGCCACGTATAAAGATAATGTTGGCATGAACGAAGGCTCTGGTCCGTTTAAGGACTATTTCAAGCCACAGATGCTGGATATGTACTGGCAACCTAACAGGCACTATGTACCAATGGAAAATTTTGATCACGCTATCTTTATTGAAAAAGAAAGAAGAGACTTGTGTGTAACATGCCATGAGGAGGCAACACCTGGTGTCGTGAGAGATTGGAGAGAATCGGGACATAAAAATCCTAAAAGTACCCCCTATCTTTCCAGCAGAACAGCAGAAATCGAGAAGAACACAGGCAGGATTTTAGATGAGGTTCACTGTTTTGATTGCCATGCCGATACAAAAAAGAAACAAATCAGAATGCCAACAGGAGAAGTATGCGGAGAATGTCATAGAAAACAGTTTGATGATTTCGTGAGAGAACGGGAAGTAGGCCGTCCTAACCACGTTCAATCATGGGAAGCAAACACCATTGTACCATGGTATGCAGAGGCTGCACGAAGGGGTTACCTCTACGGACAGCATGGTTGTGATATGTGCCACTCCGGCGCAGAAAAATGTGACGTATGTCATACCAGGCATAAGTTCAGCGCTGCTGAAGGCAGACAGCCGGAAGCCTGTATCACCTGCCACATGGGTCCGGACCATCCGGATGCAGAATCTTATGGTGAATCAAAGCATGGTGTAATTTACCATCAGGAAGAAGAACACTTCGATTTTACCAGACCGTTATCTGAAGTAAGGCCTGGCAAGGATTATCGCACTCCAACATGCCAGTACTGCCATATGTATGAGAAACATGGACGGTTTATTCATAACCCGGTCATGAAAGGTATCTGGCGTATGGGTACAATACCGCCAAAGAATATAGAATATACCTCTTCCTTGAAAGATTACCCATATGGAATTAAGATCATCGGTGATAAAATCGATATCTATTCAGAAGAAAATATTGCGAAGAGATCGTATTGGTTAGAAGTCTGTGCAAAGTGCCATAGCGACCGGTTTGCTGATACCTATTTAAAATCATTAGATCAATTTATGTTCCAGGCACATACTTTAGCAGATCAGGCACAGAAGGTAGTCGAAGACTTAATTGCTGATGGGGTCTTATATCCCGATGCTTCAAAAAGGGACCCATACCCATTGAGCGATGGAATTGAAAAGATGCTCAGTCCGGCATTCCTTGGCGAGCCTGTTTACAATGCCTTTAAGACTCTGAAAGGTAAGTTCCCTGTAGTTGGTCCTATTCTCGGTGTTTATGGTATGTTCTTACAACAACAAGATAATCCATCCACCATCGAGAATATGTACAACAGGTTATGGTTCTGGTACAAACTGCAGGGTTACAAGGGAACAGCACACGCCCAGCAGGACGTTTCCTGGTGGTGGGGTCAAGCACCTATGATGATGGAGTTTACCAAAATACAGGCAGAGGCTGCCCGTTTACGAAGAGAGGCTGGTATCGAAAAAGCTGCTATGAAATAGTGGTTTTATAAAAGTTTTACGTTACCTTAGTTAAAAAAAGCCCATGATGTTTACCATCATGGGCTTTTTTATTTATTGCAAGGGTCAACCATAATTGTAATGGGTATCTTTACTATGTTATGCAAAATTAAACCACTATCGGCACATCTCTCCGCAAATTCACGTTATTTCATGTAAGATTTACACCAGGACTCAGTTATTTTTTTATAAAGAAAAATTTAGAATTGTGTATTTACCGGAATATACCGTTGCAGTTCCATATTTTACGTTGCGACCAGGGGCTGTTGCCTTGAGGCTGTATGTATTGGGCGGTAATGATGTTAATTCGTATTTACCACTTGAGTTTGTCTCATCATAGCGGCCAGTAAACGTGCCTTTCGTTATAGTAACTTTTGCCTTATAAATGCCTGTTTTTGTCCCAGACATATATACAAATCCTGTTATACCTCCCGGTGCCCAGACTATGTATAAAATTTTATCATTTAATTCTTCAGTAGCTTCATATACTGATTTCTGCACTTCACAATCAATAATCCAATCATTCTCGTCTGGTAACCCAAATACTTTACAACCATCTATTTTAGGTAAGATGTTATTTTCTAACTTATTTAAGGCATTCTTATAATCACCTATTTCAATATTTTTTATTATGATATCAAATTCATTTAAGAATTCTTTCTGCATGGTAGGAATTTTAAATACTTCCGGATTAAAGGTTATAATCTGACTTTGGAGACTCTTTACAAGGAGTATCACCTCTTCCTGTGGCGTTACTACTTTTACCTTAATTATACTGGGGTTGCTGTTCACATGGCCATCGTTTACAATCAACGTTACTTCATAAGTCCCGGCTTTATCTGGAATAAAGGTAGTTATCGCAGCCTTTGGATTTGCTATTACCGATAGACTCCCCTCTGGAAAAGAGGAAAGTGTCCAGGTATACATAAGAAAATCACTATCCCCGTCAGTACTTCCAATGCCATTAAGAGTTACAATATCATCAACCTTTACCAACGCACCTACCGCGGCATTAGCTACTGGTTGTATATTTTTGATAATTGAATTACCATAGGTATTCAGGTTTATACCCGATATACCACCCAATAAAAATAAGACCGTCGCCAACAAAGAACAAAAATATTTGTTTCTCATAGTTAATTTCTCCCTCCCAAAATTTATTTACAGGAAAGCCGGGTTTATGACTCAGGTCATTCTCATTAAAAATAAACAATAATGGACGCCAGGAAGAGGTGTTCTGTAATATCGAAATGGGTATCTGTCAAACCAAAATCCTCACCGTCAGCATCACTTGCCCATCTGAACTGGTATGCACCGTCAATACTCAATCTTTTGAATGTAATACCACTTCCTATACTAAAGCCGTATATGTCAATGAGATCATCTAATGATGGACGCGGGTCGTAAAAAGCTCCTCCACGGATTGGAATAATTATCTTTTGTCTGAATATGAGATACTCAGTACCGAATCTTACAGCATAGGTATCATCAATTTCCCTGTCTGTAGATACACCACCCAAAGGACGAGATTTCTCTTCCGTATCTTCATTCTTTTGTTCAAACTCTGACCAATCGGTCCACGTCATATCCATGGAAAATAACAGGGCATCGTTATAACGGAAGCCAAAACCAGCGCCGGCAGACATGGGATAATCCACCGTAAAAGATTCCCTCCTGTGATCTGAAAATCTTTCCGAAGAAATAATAAATACATTATCAGTAACGCGATCTACCGTCGCTCTGTATGGGGTATGGTAAACGGCGCCAAAGGTAAGACGTTTATCTTCTTTCTCCCATATATCCAGGAGCAAACCTGTTGTCACATTGACCGCCTGAAAGTTTTTAAATGTTGAATTAGCATCAATTGTATCTATGGATTCTGGATTTGCTACTATTACTTGTGTTTTTTCTTTCCATGCAAAGTTACCAAAAAATTCATCGGTATAGAAATTAACAGCTACGCCTATGGATAATTTCGGTAGAACAAGCATAGAGACAGCAGGGGTCAACGCGCCTACTCCGCCTTTTGACTCGAAATCGATTTCTTGTTGCGTAATTGATTGATCGAGCGGGTTTACAAGCGTTTGATCAAAATCTATTTTCATGTGGAAATCAAATTTCTGCTGATAGCTTAAGGCAGCAACCAGATTTTTCCCAAAGACTTTGAATGGATAAGCTATGCTGAAGTAATTTAAATCACTACGGGACACATCTTCATCCCCTAATGAGAAACCAGTATCCCCCGGATCAAAATCCTGATGTGTTGATAAAAAAGAGCCCACGACAGAAAGCTCCGGCCTTTCTAATTGTGTCAATGCGCCGGGGTTCCATGAAGCGGCTGTTGCATCGTCGGCAACAGCAATAAAGGCGCCTCCCTGCCCCAAGGCCCTTGCCCCTGAACCTATGGGAAGAGGAATGGCATTAATGGTAGTCTCTTGTGCAAAAGAAGGCGCGGTTAATTGCATAAAAATAAAGGTAAGTACCAACATAAAAAGAATATATCTTGGTCTCATATCTATCCTTGAACGCCTCCTCTTCGTTTCCTGCAAAAAATCATGATTTATGAATTACACTATTTTAAGTAATTACAAATCCAGTGCCAATGTACTTCTCAACTATGAGTACCTGAACATAAGTATTTGTATAAATACTCGAATATCAGTTTACATTGAGTGTTGCAAGTATGTAGGATATAAGGTTTCTGAAAGGCGTGATCTTAAAATTTTACCTTTGGCGCCTCTTTCTCAATTTCGGCGACTTCAAAATATTTTGCCTCAGGTACTCCAAGGCGAGCAGCAAAGAAGCGACCGAAGAAGCTCTTTGTATAAGTATTAAATTCTCTAACAGCGTCATTGTATCTCTTGCGTTCTACGGAAATGCGATTTTCACTGCCTTCTAAGGTGTCCTGCAGCTTAAGAAATGATTCGTTTGCCTTCAAATCAGGGTATGTTTCACGAAATGCAAGCAGGCGGGATAGAAATCCTTCAATCTGTGTTGCAGCCTCAGCTTTTTTTTCTACTGTCGGAGCAGTAAAATAACCTTTTCTTGCCTCAGCAAGATTCTCAAATATTTCTTTCTCGTGGGTAGCATAACCTTTTACTGTCTCTACGAGGTTAGGGATAAGATCGTATCGTCTCTTAAGCTGTGTATCAACTTGAGACCAGGCGTTTTTAACATTCTCATGCAGATTAACGACCTTGTTGTATCCCTTGACATACCAGACACCAAAGATAACGCCTAAAAATACCAGAATTGCGATAACGGGTAATATCTTTCTCATAGTTTCCTTTCTGCTTGCCCTTACTCCTACTACCTATAGGCGTTAATCTAAAAAGCAGTAGAAGTCTGAGCAAATCAAAGTTAAAACTTGTTTTCTAATCTAGATTACCATCCATTACCAACGTCCTGATGCCCCTCCACCACCGAATGAGCCACCTCCACCACCGCCAAAACTGCCAAAGCCTCCGAATCCACCAGATCCGTGTGAACCAAATCCTCCCCGGCCACCAAAGATAATGGGAGGACCGCCCCACCAGTTTTGTCGTCTGTTAAAGAAATAACTCAAAATAAATGGCAAGAGAATAAGCAGAAATACGAGTGAAAAAAGCGGATTTTCACGTCCCCTTGCCTTTTTTCTTAATTCAGCAATATTTGGCATTCCCGTGATCTGTAATCCGTGTTCTTCTGCAACCTTATGAACCATAATAACCACACCCTGGTATATGCCTTCGCCGTAGTTTCCCTTCCGGAAATTAGGTACAAAATACGTCCTTCCAACCGTACCACAAAAGCTATCCGGCAATGTGCCCTCAAGTCCATATCCAACCTCAATCCTGTAAGCACGGTCATCCTTTGCTATAACAACAAGGGCTCCATTATCTTTTCCCTTCTGCCCCAGCTTCCATTTTGTTGCAAGTTCTATTGCGTAAGTTTCGATGGGGATATCGCCCGTTGTATGAATCGTAAGAACAACAAGTTGTGCGCCTGTCTTCTGTTCTAATTCCTGAAGATAGCCGTTCAGATTCCTCTCTATCGTATCGCTCACGATACCAGCCCTATCTTCCACATACCTCTTAGGAACCGGAAGCAATCCCTGTGCCTGTACGATTGAACAAAGACACAGGAAAAATACCAATAATCCCGGATACAGGTAAAAACGCCTTTTATACACGCTCAATTTTAAATTCATCTATCCTTCTCGCAAGAGTATCTAATGTATGATACAGATTTTCAAAAATTACCTTCAGGGTTTCAACAGGAGGATAGATATTATTTGACTTCATTTCCAGGAGTTTTGTGAAGATGCCTGTATCGATGTCAAGATACTTTTCTAAAGCGCAAAGAACGTCGCTTTTTGCTTTAAGCGGTTTATGGTCATACAGGAAGAGTATCCCATGAAAGACGGGAAAATAACCAGAAACTGAACCTACAAACAAGTCTGTCAAGACCGTTTTATTGCCCATTGCTCTTATATAACCCTGACAGAGATTCTGCAACCTGCCTTTCAATTCCCGTTCGCATTCGAGTCGAACATGGGCCTTTTCAATCTTTATATCTTTTAAGACATCATCTCCGTACACCCGTTGATGTATCAATTTCATCTCCAGGAATTCTAATGGAAACTCCTGTAATGATCTGTTGATATAATCTAAAGTCATAACGAAAGGGGCGCGTATCTTCTTTTTACCATAACGCTTTCCTAACGTCGAAATAAAATCGAAAAATGAAATCTTAATCTCTTTTACGACAATGAGCGTATTAATATCAGAATATTTTGTATGGAAATCTCTTGTTACAGCGCTTCCAATGACATATACCGAAATAATATTCTCTTTACCATGCGATAAGATATCCTGGAAGAAAGGTTCTATAACCTTTTGTGCTTCTACGGGCATATTGGATAATACAAAACTTTCCATGTTATTATGTTATCTTCAATAAGGAATTTGGGAGGAATTACTTATTATTTCCCTGTTCTTCCAGTTTTTTTCTTAAGGCTGTATTCTCCTTTTTCGTCATGTCTAAATCAAAGAGCAGGTACTGTACGTTCAGCCGCAACGAATCGAGTGAATCCTGTAATACCATTAAACTAAGCTTGAGATCCTCATACTTCTTACCAAGTTCACCTGTCAACATCTCTAAACTCTCGCGCTTTATCTCTGGAAATCTTTTAATTTCTTCAATTAAATTTAACAATTTTTCATGGAATTTCTGATCATCCATTTTATAACCTCCGTAATAAATTATTGGCATCAAAAATAAACTTCATTCGCAATCTATCCATAATCTTAAAATGACACCATGAGAAAAATCTTTATTTTAGATAATTATATTTCTTAATACATTTAAAAATATAAGATTCATACCGTTAAATGTCAAGATTTAAAATATTTAGGAATACAGAGAATAAAAACCTCCCTTAAAAATTTCAAATTGACATTCATCCTTTTTACAAATATAATATTTAAGTTTGTAGTATTTATAGATATGATCAGTAAGTTTATGAAATAAATCGTTGATTTAAAAATTGCCTCAATTTTTTATTGTGGCAATTTTATTTTAAGGAGATTACTCTTGGAGTGGGATAAGTCTGCATCAATGCTGCTAGAAAAGGTACCTCCCTTTATACAAAAGATGGTTCGTGAAAAGGTTGAAGCCATTGCCCGTAATCGTGGAAAAAATTTAGTAACCGAGTCGGAGGTTCTCGCCGCAAAAGAAGGATTTATGGGTAAACCGAATCCACAGCCTGCTGTTACAAAACAATCCTTACCTATAAATAATGAAAAGCTCTCTATCCTCCGGAAGTATACCAAATATTTCGATAAAGATGGAAATCCTGTTCTTTATCAGGTGAAACCTTGCCGGGGCGCAGAGGTTAATTGTCCGTTTCTCATCATAGATTCCAGAATCTTAGCAAATAAACTCCAGAACAGGCTGGAGAAATCACATTTCACGGAAAAATTAATCGATAAGGTTGATGGACAAATTCTTCCCCACCATACGATGAAGCTCGCTGTATCGGGATGCCCAAATAGCTGTTCTATGCCACAGATCAAGGACTTCGGTGTTCACGCAATAGAACCTGTTTCCGTAGATACACATTCAAAATGTATTGAATGTATGAAATGTGTGGAGACCTGCCGGGAAAATGCCGTTACGGTAACCAATAATCAAGTTACTATTGACAAAGAAAAATGTGTACACTGTGGCCTTTGCGCTAAAGTATGCCCTACAGGCTCAATAAAAGCAGAAGAAAAAGAGTATCGGGTAATGATCGGTGGAAAAGTCGGAAGACACCCCAAATTTGCCATAGATTTACTCCCTCAGGCAGACGAACCCACCACATTAAAGGCTTTAGATGTTTGTGCAGATATTATCCTTTCAAATAAAACTGAGCACCGATTCAGGACGCTTATAGAACAACAAGGAATTGAGGAAATAAAAAAAAGAATATGATACTTTGCGATACCGATAGAAAAATACTTCACCGTTTACAATCCAACCTGCCTCTTGTATCAAGACCATTTCTGGCATTGAGCAAAGAACTTGATATCGATGAAGACACTATTATTGAACGTGTCAAGTTCATGATTGAGAAGGGATATGTAAGACGGCTTGCTCCAATTATCAACACACAAGCTATGGGCAGGGAGGCAACACTCGCTGCAATAAAGGTTCCGGAAGACCGCATAGAAGAAGTAAGTGCGATCATCAATGAATATAGTGGCGTATCTCACAATTACCTCAGGAAAGGGAGAAACACCCATATACCTTACAATATGTGGTTTACCATGTCAGCCAGGAACGACGAGGAGCTCCACTGTCTCCTGAAAGAAATTGAGGACAGGACGGGACTAACAGTCCGAAGTCTACCAACAACAAAGAAATTCAAAATCGGCGTACGCTTTAAAATTTATTAATCTTAATTAAAGGATAACATGAATAAAAAGGAAGTGGCAACCCGAAGGATCGTCTCTTCCGGATTATCCATGCTAACTTAAACTATGACAAACAAAAAAGAAGATATTGATGTAAAGCTCATTAAACATATCCAGGAAGGTCTGCCCGTCACCAAGACCCCATACAAAGATATTGGTCAGGCATTAGGGATGTCAGAAGAAGAGGTAATACAAAGACTTCAAAAACTTCTGGAATCCGGCAAGGTAAGACGGCTTGCAGCTTCCATTGCCCATCGTAAGATTGGTATTAATGCAAATGCCATGTGTGTATGGAAGGTGCCCAAAGAGCAGGTTGATGAAGTGGGCAAGATTATGGCTGATTTTGAAGAGGTCACGCACTGCTACGAACGGCCTATCTATTCCGATTGGGAATATAACGTTTTTACTATGATCCACGGTTATACTGATGCCGAATGCGAAGCTGTAATCCAGGCTATCAAAAAAAAGACAGGTTTAAATGACTACGTGATCCTTTATAGCGAGAAGGAATTTAAAAAGGTTGGGGTAAGGATATAACGTTAAACGGTGAATGAAACGAACCGATCCATCAAAATACGATTTTATTCCAAATCCATCTCATTCATAACCCATAACTGAAGGCTTTTTTAATCCCTGATCTGCTAAATACAACCTCTGCTTTATGGCATGCTGAAATGCTCTATAAAGCCAGCCCTTTGAGGAGACTTCAAATATAGCCATGCTTAACAGGGTTGTAATGTATGGAATTCATTATGAGTACGTGTATTCCTTTTGATTAGCTAAATAGCCTTTTCTCCCCTCTCACCGGTTCTGATACGGATAGCATCTTCGATAGGGCTAATAAAAATTTTTCCATCCCCTATACTGCCTGTTGCGGCCTCCCTTAAGATACATTTAATGATGTCTTTAACATCCTTATCGGGAACCACCATTTCCATCTGTATTTTGTTTACAAAATCAGTCTTAAAAGTCCTGCCACGCCATTGCTCGGTAATGCCCTTTTGACTGCCATGACCTTTTACCTCAGTAACCGTCATCCCCGGATATCCAATATCTAACAAGGCATCCTTTATTACAGCAAACTTTTCTTCCCGCACAATCGCTATAATCTTTTTCATATCTTATCCCCCCAATCATTCACTATAGGTTTCCTGCTGATTCCTTCGGAATTTACCAGAATGTCTGTGATGGATCCTTACCATTATTCTATATCTCCATCATCCAGCCGATAAGGAGCATTAATTCCAGGGCGGGAGACCAGCTTGCCTGTGTAGATAATGGTACGTCCTATTCTTATATCCATAACTTTTTCAAACATCTTCCAATCGAATATGACTTCCACTTCTGCATCTTTATCATTGTCATGACTTATCCCAATACGATTCCAGTCTACCCTTCCCATCCCTTTATAAGATACAATTCCACGCCATTGAACATATTTCCCCTTGTATTTCTTCCACAATTCATTCCTTTCGGAACGAGAAAGGGCACTCTCCCTTCCAAATTGCTTATCCATCTCTTCAAAAGAGATATGAATAAAGTCCTTGTCAGTTATCTCTGCAGGTCTTTCAGGCTTATCTGCAATCACAGCCTCTTCATTCGGTATATTTTCTGGTATAATCTGTTTTTCATCAGCAGTACGGGAATCAATTTCAGGTACAGAGGGATAGTCTTTTGCCGTCCTCTCATTTTGAGTTGCTGAGAGAGGAGCGACCTCCCCCTCAGTAAACAGCCGATAAAATGTATTCTTATAAACATGAATCTTATCAGGATCGTAGTAAAATAGCACATCGTTATAAATAATTCTATTCCGATAGGCAAGCCAATTATATACACCTATCGCCAGCATTCTATTATCAAATATAATAAAATCTTGTACAAGTTTATCGCTCAATTGCAAATCCAGAACCCTGACATCGAATCTCTTATCTATCAACGCCTTTGCCAGGAAGTCCTGTAAATTATTTCTGGTATGTTTTAAAACCACAACACGTACCTGAACGCCCCGATCCCTTGCAGCATTCAATTCTTTCTCAATATCCACTGCAGCAAAATCGTGAATACACATATCCAAAGAGCGTTGCGTATACTGAATCCCCTCTTTCAATTGCCCCTGAATGGTACCTTGAGGGGCATAATAAAGATTATTTGCTATACAGAGGGAGTTAAGAGCCAATCCCAGCATGATAATGAATATTTTTATACCCACATATTTTCCTTACAAACCTTCTTCACAGGCTAAAAACGCCTTGGGTAAACTATCGAGAATATCGGTAGCAATCAGTGAAATCTGACCCACCTCCTGTGCCGCAAGATCACCTGCCAGGCCGTGCAAATATACGCCTAACTGCGCTGCCTTAAAAGGGGTGTATTGCTGTCCTGAAAGGGCGGCAATTATACCGGTCAATACATCCCCAACTCCGGCAGTTGCCATTCCGGGGTTACCTGTCTCATTCAGATAAAATTGTTCTTCATTCATAACAATAGTCCTATATCCTTTTAATACCAGGGTCACATTCCGCCTGCCTTTAACAAACATCCGGGATATTTCCAGACGCCTCGATTGAACCTCTATCGTTGATACCCCAACAAGACGCGCCATTTCTCCGGGATGTGGTGTAAGAATAATGTGCCTCTTTATTTGATCTAATATTTTTGGGCTATCAGCAAGAGCATTAATACCATCGGCGTCTAATACAATGGGAATATCTAAAGACTGTAATAACCACAGTACCAATCTTTTTGTCTCCGGATATTGGGATAGACCGGGACCAATAGCAATTACATCAAATCGTTGTGAAAAATCGAGGATATCCTGACGGCCGAGATCGGATAAGGTTTTTACCTGCGTTTCCGGTAAGGGACGGGTCATGACGCAGGTCAACTGGGATGCTACAATCCCATAGAGACTTTCCGGAATACCCAGAGTAACAATCCCTGCGCCGGCACGCAGGGAGGCAGTACTGCACAGACATGCTGCGCCAGTCATGCCAATTGAACCCGCAAGCACCAATACTCGCCCGTAGTCGCCTTTGTGGGTGTCAGGCTTTCTGGAAGAAATTTTCGGTATATCGCAGATAATGAAACCAGACAAAATGAGCCAGGATTTCATTACACCATCACGGACAAACAAGTTTGTCCGTGCCACCCTATCTAAAATACTGTTCGGTTTTATCTATTGAGTACTATAGCATCGATAAGCATTCGAAATATCAGTATTCACAAGGAGTTTTGGATGCAAAAACAGGTTTGGGATAACTTCTCAACATAAGTCCGCTTTCTCATACTCTCTGGCGTCCTCTACGGCACACCATCATTCCCTTGTTCTATTAATCAAAGAGGCAACATAAGCAGCTCCAAAACCGTTGTCGATATTCACGACGGAAACCCCGGAGGCACAACTGTTCAACATAGACAAGAGTGGCGCAACCCCATAAAAACTTGCCCCATAACCAATACTGGTAGGCACACCAATAACAGGACAATCTACCAGCCCTCCCACTACACTTGCCAATGCCCCTTCCATCCCCGCTACTACGATAATTACATTGGCCTTGAGTAGTTCTCCATGACTTTTCATTAACCGATGAATACCGGCTACACCGACATCATACAAAACCTTCACCGTATTGCCCATAATCTCTGCTGTTACTTTAGCCTCCTCAGCTACAGGGATATCAGAAGTACCCGCTGTTATAATTAAAATCATTCCTTTGTGAGGTTTTCGGCGTGTCTTTTGTATCGTAATCGCCTTTGCCTGTTCATGATAAACGGCATCGGGAAACTCCCGGGAAACGGCATCATACATTTCCCTATCAGCGCGGGTCGCAAGCATATCATTTCCACCTGCAACGATATGTTCTGCAATTCTTACTACTTGATCGGGGGTCTTACCCAGACAAAAAATAACCTCCGGAAAACCGCAACGGATTTTGCGATGGCTATCCACCTTCGCAAAACCAATGTCCTTATAAGGTAATTCTTTAATTTTTTCAAGGACATCGTGTATCGGTACGTCTCCAGCCTTATAATTTTCTAATAACTTTTTTATTACATCAATATCCATATCTTATTTTCATAATTATTCTCAATACAACGGAAAAGCTATTAAATCTTATGGAATAGCTTCAAGAGTAAGATCGGCACTATTTCCCTCTAAATATTTCTTATAAGCCAGCCCTGCCACCATGGCAGCATTATCAGTACATAATCTGGCAGAAGGGTAATATACAGGGATACCTGTCTCTTCTGATTTTTCTTTTAATCTTTGGCGTAACCTTGAGTTTGCTGCCACACCGCCACCCACCAGTATTCCTTGAACATTATACCTGTGTGATGCCTGGACGGTCTTATCTACTAAAACATCAATGACTGCCTCCTGAAAACTTGCCGCAATATCGGCAATCTCCTGATTGGAGAGTGGCTTTGATTGAGAAACGTTTGCATCCTGTCCCCGATAGTAATATAATACTGCAGTTTTAAGCCCGCTAAAGCTGAAGTCAAGCGAGTCCTTTTCAAGATAAGATCTTGGAAATGCAATCGCACTTCGGTTTCCTTGCCTTGCAAGCTTATCAATAACAGGTCCTCCGGGGTAACCGAGACCTAATATTTTTGATACTTTGTCAAAAGCCTCACCCGCAGCATCATCGATTGTCCCTCCCAATGGAATATGCTTCGTCTCGCTTTCCGATAAAAAAAGGGTTGTATGCCCTCCGGAAACTACCAAACTTACTGTTGGATACTGTATATCCCCATGCTCGAGATTATTTGCATAGATATGGGAATGAAGGTGATTAATGGCTATGAGAGGTATATCCAGCGCCATACATAACGTTTTGGCAGATGTCACACCGATAAGCAAGGCGCCAATAAGACCAGGTGTATTAACAACAGCAATCGCATCGATTTCAGCAAGCTGCGCCTTCGCATCAACAACGGCATTGTTAATAACACTGATAACAGATTCCAAATGTGCCCGGCAAGCAATTTCCGGAACAACACCACCAAACTGACGATGTAAAACATCCTGGGATAGAATAATGTTTGACAGTATTTCATTTCCATCTTTTACAATGGACGCCGAAGTCTCATCGCATGATGTTTCAATACCAAGAATTAGCATACATAAAAAAAGCAGGAATAACTCCTGCCTTATCAAAATAATCTTAATGTAAAAATAACACAATAAATCCTTTAAGGAGTATTCGCGCCCTTCGCATAAACTTCTATACCTTTCAGAACATCAATAGCTCTTTCAAGCTGAACATCTCTATAGGGTGACTTCTCTTTTTTTACAGAAGAGCCTTGCGGTACAGGCTCTTTTCCCTTACCTTCGCTTTCCCTGACCTCATTAGTCTTTGTATCTCTGTCTATATCTATCATGGATAGATGTTCATGCAACGCCTTTGTCTCAGCAAAACTGAGGGGAACCTTAATATGCGGCTCAATCCCTTTCTCGTGGATACAAACCCCTGATGGAGTATAATATCGCGCAGTCGTTAATTTCAAGGCGGTTTTACCATCCCAAACGGGAATCAGGCTCTGCACTGATCCCTTGCCAAATGTTTTAATACCCAGTAGTAAACCCCGTTTATGATCCTTAATAGCCCCGGCAACAATTTCTGATGCGCTTGCGCTTCCGTTATTTACCAGCACCACTAAAGGAAACTTGGGATATGTCCCCTGTTTTCGTGCCTGGTACGTATAATTCTGTGTCGTATCTCTTCCTTTTGTAGAAACAATCAGACCTCTCTCCAGGAATTTATCAGCCATATCGACAGCAATATTCAATAACCCGCCCGGATTGAATCTCAAATCCAGTATCAGACTTTTCATACCCTTTTTCAACAAATCCTGAACGGCTACGTCCATATCCTTTGTGGTATTTTCCTGAAAATTTGTTACGGCAAGGTAGCCAATCTTATAATCATCATCTACTATTCTGGCGCCGCGTATGCTTTTTACATGGATCGTTGCGCGTTCCATAGTAATATCGACTGGAACTGTATCCCCCTCATGGACAACGGTCAGGGTAATTGTTGTTCCTAATTTGCCCCGGAGTTTCTTTATGGCATCTCTGACGCTCATGTTTTCGGTAAATTCACCGTCGATCTTAATAATCCGGTCGCCTACCAATATTCCGGCTTTAAAAGCCGGAGAGTCAATAATTGGAGTAATTACGGTTAACAGCCCTTCCCTTATAATTACCTCAATTCCCAGCCCCTCAAATTCACCCTCTGTCTCAATCTTGAGATCTTCTAATTCTTCAGAACTAAAATATTGACTATAGGGATCAAGCCCTGAAAGCATGCCGCGATATGCGTTGGTAAGAATGGTATTAACATTTATCTCATCAACGTATTTATCCTGCAATTCCTTTATGACTTTAATAAACTCCTCAAATTCTTCATAAATATCCTCTCGGGTCTCTTTAGCTTTTTCTTTAACTTCTGCATTAGGCTTTTCAAGAGGTTTATCTTGCCCGAACGAAACCGTTCTGACTGACAAAAGCGTTATACAGAATAAAAGAACATACACCCTCGTTTTCATTTTCTCTTACGCCCTATAGCTCGCCTGGCAGCTAAAACAATATCCTCCGGCTGGAGATGGTATTCCTTAAAGAGGATATCAGGTTCGCCAGATTGACCAAATCGATTATCTATACCAATCATCTCAACAGGCACAGGATAATTTCGGGATAATACGGATGCAACCGCGCTACCCAAACCACCATCCAGCACATGCTGTTCTGCAGTTACTACTGCATTTCCCTGTTTTGCAACACTCACAACAACATCCTGATCTATGGGTTTGATAGTATGCATGTTAACAACCGTTGCCTCGATCCCATCCTTCGATAATATATCAGATGCTGTAAGAGCATTGGCAACCAATGCCCCGCAAGCAACAATCGCCACATCTTTACCCGTTCTAAGAATATTTGCTTTTCCAATAGTGTAAGGATCCTCCTTTTTGGTAATTACGGGTACGGCCGCTCTGCCCAGGCGAATATATACGGGACCTTTATAATCTACAGCAGCCAGGATAGATTTTCTCGTTTCGAATGCATCGCAAGGTTCAATAACTGTCATGGTTGGTATTGTTTTCATCAAAGATATATCTTCTATACACTGATGTGATGCCCCATCCGGTCCCACAGATACACCACTGTGCGTGGCAACGATCTTTACATTCAATCCGCTATAACAAACGGTATTTCTGATCTGCTCCCATGTCCGTCCTGTAGCAAAAATACTGAAACTGCTCACAAATGCTATTTTCCCGCAGGTTGCTAACCCGGCAGCCGTATTCACCATATTCGCCTCGGCTACCCCCATATTAAAAAACCTGTCAGGAAATTTCTTGCCGAATTTAGCTGTGGTCGTGGATTTTGAAAGATCAGCATCCAGTACTACAATATCTTTATTCTTTTCGCCCAGTTCTACCAGTGCGTCACCATATGCCTGACGCGTAGCTATCATTTCAGCCATTGTATTCTTTCATCATTAAATTGTTCCTTATACACCCATTCATGAACTTCACTTCTTTTACGGTATCTTACATCCTTCCATACAAGCACACTATCAAAGCAATTTATCATAATATTTCTTCTTATAATAAATTATCTTGACGCTATACTACTAGTATCCGACTGTTACCTCATTTCAGCCAGCGCACGTTCGGTCTCTTCTCTCGATGGCGCCTTTCCATGCCAATCAACGTGGTTTTCCATAAAGGAGACCCCTTTCCCCTTAACTGTTTTTGCCACAATAACCGTAGGTTGACCTTTTATCTTCTCTGCATCATCATAAGCGGCTAAGATAGACTGGTAATCATGCCCGTTAATTTCTATCACATGCCAGCCAAAACCGCGCCATTTTTCAGGGATAGGGTGTGAGGACATAATCTCATGGATAAACCCATCAATCTGCAATCCGTTTTGATCTATGATTGCGCATAGGTTGTCTATTTTATAATGACTTGCTGCCATTGCTGCTTCCCATACCTGTCCCTCCTCAATTTCCCCATCACCTAACATAACATAAGTACGGAAATCCTTTTTATCCAGCTTTGCAGCCAGGGCGATCCCCAAACCAACGGAAAGCCCCTGCCCTAACGACCCGCCGGATATCTCAATTCCCGGCGTTGTTTTCATGCAGGGATGCCCTTGCAGAATACTGCCAAACTGCCGCAAGGTATCAAGGTTATCGACACTAAAATAACCCTGTTCGGCAAGGGTGGCATACAGCGCCGGACAGCCATGGCCTTTCGACAAAATAAACCTATCCCTGTCCGGCCAAGTGGGTAATTGCGGGTTATGTCTTAATTTCTTATAAAAAAGCGCAACCAGTAAATCTACTGTTGATAATGAACTACCGGGATGGCCGGAACCGGCCTTTGCTATCATCCTTATCACATGTCTTCGGATAACCTTTGCATGCTCTTCTAAAGATTGAATATCTAAATTTTGTAAATTCTTCATAATATAAATACCGATAAAAAAACAAAATATTCTAAGATATCATGGGTAATAAGTTTCGAGTAAAAATGGATCATCAAACAGGAAATGATAAAAAGGCGGGAGTAAACTACATTGAATAATTATCTTATAGGTGAAGTAGCACAAAATTTTGAGTTGATTATGTTAAACTACCATTCTCAATAAGTGGTGGGCAGAGGCGGGATCGAACCGCCGACACCAGGATTTTCAGTCCTGTGCTCTACCAACTGAGCTATCTGCCCTTTTTTATTCTCTCTGCAAAAAATATCTCTGCATAAGAAATACATTGTTTATTATTATAGAAATGAGGTAGAGATAAGTCAAGATTTTTTATTATCCCGTTCGTAAGGAGTACTTCCCCAATCCCAATCCTCAATTTTCTTGTAAAGATATTGATCAGTCAAATCGTAACGAAGAGGTGTAACGGAGATATAACCTTCATTAACGGCGCTGATATCCGTTCCCTCCTCGTGGTGAATGGATTTATTAGTACCTATTAACCAGTAATAATCCTTCCCGTTCGGGTCTTTGCGTTTTTCAAAGGTCTCCCTGAAATCATGAGCAAACTGCCGTGTTATCTTAACTCCTTTCATTTGACTGGATGGACAAGAAGGAATATTCACGTTGAGCAGCGATCCTTTCTGTAGTTTATGCCTGGTAATGCTTTCTATGACATTTCTCGCTACTTTTGACGCATCGTTAACATCATCATACCGCTCAGAAATATCAAAGGAGACAGCAATAGAAGGAAATCCCATAATAGCCGCCTCCACAGCCGCAGCAACTGTTCCTGAGTAGAGGATATGAATACCCACATTGGCTCCCATATTAAGCCCTGATATAACAATGTCCGGCCCTCCTCTCATAATTTCAAAAATAGCCAATTTCACACAATCAGCTGGCGAACCATTCACACCATAACCAATAAACTCATTATTTAAATGCACCTCACGAATGCGTAAAGGATGGCCGAAGGTAATCGAATGCCCTACACCGCTCTGTTCAATATCAGGCGCTACCACGGTTACTTGCCCCAGATCCTGAATACTCCGTTTTAAGGCGGCAATACCTGGCGCATAAATGCCATCATCGTTCGTCAATAATATCTTCATAATTTACCTCAATATTCATATCTGCCCAATAGGGCGGAACAATGGGTTATTCATCAATAATTGTTGTACTATTCTTTTTTACTGGTACTAGAAACAATTTACCCAGTAATACAATATTGTCAACAAAAATAATGGAAGTAGATTTTCTTAAAAATAAAGGTAAAATACAGTATTTAAACTATAAGCTTTGAGAAGTTTTAAGCTATCACAACAATCGAAAAGCGCGGATAGAGGGAGATTATTACATGAAAAAATGCATTGCTGTATTGGCAGGAGATGGGATTGGACCAGAAATAATGAAGGAAGGGCTGAAAGTGCTTGACGCCGTAGCAAAGAAATACGGCCATACCTTTGAATATAAAGAGGCATTAGTAGGCGGATGCGCCTACGATGCCTATGGTCACCCACTCCCTGATGAAACAAGAAAGGTCTGTGATAGTGCCGATGCTATATATTTTGGTGCGGTAGGCGGGCCGAAATGGGAAACGTTGCCAGCGGAATTGACCCCCGAGCGCGGGGCATTACTGCCCCTGAGGTCCATTTACGGCCTTTTTGCAAACTTGCGTCCTGCCGTAATTTTTGGCCCATTAGCAGATGCCGCGTCTCTGAAATCAGAACGGTTGAAGGGAGGACTGGACATCCTGATTGTGCGGGAGTTGACGGGCGGGGTTTATTTCGGCAGAAATAAGGTCACATCGCTTGCCCTGAAGGAAGGGACCGTTCAGGGAGAATACGCTGTCGATTACATGATTTACTCAGTACCGGAGATTGAAAGGATTGCCAAAGTAGCCTGTGAAGCAGCTATGAAACGCGGTAAAAAGTTAACCTCTGTTGATAAGGCAAACGTTCTTGAAAGCTCAAAACTATGGCGGAAAGTGGTTATTGATTACGTTCAAAAAAAATATCCGATGATCCAGTTGAATCATATGTATGTCGACAATGCAGCCATGCAACTCGCTACAAACCCGAAACAATTTGATGTTATTGTCACCGAAAATATGTTTGGCGACATCCTGTCAGATCTGGCATCGGCCATTACCGGGTCCATTGGCATGCTTCCCAGCGCCAGCCTTTCAGAAACAGGCTTTGGGCTTTTTGAGCCTATTCATGGCTCTGCGCCGGATATTGCAGGACAAGGCAAGGCCAATCCGCTGGCGCAAATCTTATCAGGGGCAATGATGCTCAAATACGCTTTCGGACTCAGTAAAGAATCAAACGCTATTGAACATGCTATTATGTCGGTGCTGGAGGATGGATATCGGACCGGTGATATTGCCTCTGCTAACACGCTAAAAGATAAAATACTTTCAACTTCTGGAATGGGAATCAAGGTAGCGGAGTATATAAGCAAGGTGGAGGGGAAGTAAAGCGAATAATCTCCCTCCATCAGTTCACCCGTAGCGCTGTGCACATACCACTCCTGATGAAAACGAAATTCATCTCCCGGATCAATCAACCGGTAACAACTCAACGCTTTCAGCATATTTAGCCAGCTTGGACGGCAAACGCAAGTCTGAGCTTGCCTTTAATGCGCCACAATCCGGCAATATACCAAAACAGAATTAATTCATGGAATGAATGCAGGGTAGAAGGACATCTATGATGGTTTATGAGATTGCTTCGGACAATACCCTCGCAATGACCCGCATTCCTACTTCTATCATGAGACTGAAGTTAATATGAAGTATTGGAGTAATGGTGATTTCCATAACAATAATCCATTACTTCATGCCGGTTGCTCCACAACTATAGCACTGAAAAAATGTGGATAAGAATGTGCAAAGATACAATTATACAATCCTCAAGACTATTGCATACAATAATTAATAGTATATAATATATCAATTTTAAAGAGATTGTTCTCGCATGATATCTTCAAAATACGATGAATTTTTCGGTAAATTATATGTAAAGGTTTTTTATGGAAATCAGGAAATTTAAAAAGCTTCTCGTTGCCAACCGTAGTGAGATAGCGATACGGGTCTGCCGGGCAGCGCATGAACTTGGTATTAGAACTGTAGCAATATATTCCCACGAAGACCGCTTTGCGCTTCATAGATTTAAAGCTGATGAAGCGTATCAGATTGGTAAGGGCAAAGAGCCTGTCAGAGCTTACTTGGATATAGAAGGAATTATTCAAATGGCTAAAGAGAAGGAAGTTGATGCCATACATCCGGGCTATGGGTTTCTCTCTGAAAATGCCAACTTTGCCCGTGCCTGTGAAAAGGCAGGTATTGCCTTCATCGGTCCCCGCCCGGAAATTCTTAGCATGCTTGGAGATAAAACCTCGGCCAGAATAATTGCTGAGAAAGCCCAGGTTCCCATACTTTCCGGATGTAACCATCCCATAAAAAGTCTGGATGAGGCTAAGTCCCTTTGCAATAAACTGGGATATCCGGTTATCATCAAGGCTGCCCACGGGGGTGGAGGTCGCGGTATGCGCGTGGTTCGCGGTGAGTTAGAGCTGAGCCATCGTCTGAACGAAGCACAGCGTGAATCCCTGACAGCCTTTGGCTCTGATGAGTGTTTCGTAGAAAAATACGTCGAAAAAGCGCGCCATATTGAGGTACAGATCCTTGGCGACAAGTACCATAATATTGTGCACCTGTTTGAGCGCGACTGCTCCCTGCAAAGACGCCACCAGAAGGTTGTTGAGATCGCCCCGGCACAGAATCTCGATAAAAACATCAGACAGAACATCTGTGATGCAGCCGTAAAAATATGTAAATCTGTGAGTTATGATAACGCCGGTACCGTAGAATTTCTTCTTGATACAGAAACCAATAAGTATTATTTCATCGAAATAAATCCCAGAATTCAGGTCGAACATACCGTCACCGAAACTATCACCGGTTTTGATCTGGTGAAGAGACAAATCTTAATCAGTGAAGGGTTTCCCCTCAATTCACCAGAAATCCGCATACCGAACCAGGAGGCAATTCATATCAATAGCATTGCCTTCCAGTGCCGGATTACCACAGAGGACCCCTCCAATGGGTTTGTTCCCGATTACGGACGTATCCAGCATTACCGTTCTGCCGGTGGCATGGGCATCCGTCTTGACGCCGGAACTGCCTTCTCCGGCGCCCTCGTAACTCCTTACTATGATTCTATGCTGGTGAAAGTTACAGCGTTTGGAACCTGTTTTGAAGAAACAGCACATCGTATGGACAGGGCATTGGATGAGTTCCGGATTCGTGGGGTGAAAACCAATATTCCGTTTCTCATTAATCTGGTTAACCATAAAGATTTCCTGGCAGGTAAATGCACCACGCGCTTCATTGACGAAAATCCGAGCCTCTTTCACTTTCCGCGCCGCAGGGACCGCGCTACCCTCATCATGCGTTTTGTGGGGGATATGCTGGTCAACGGCCATACTCTTATTAAGGAAATACCGAAGTCTGTATGCCGCCGTAAAGCGCCGGTTCCGGCTGTTGATCGTAAAAACCCCAGACCGAAAGGCGGTCGTGACCTTCTTCTGGAAATGGGACCGAAAAAATTTGCACAGCACATCCTCAGGGAGAAAAAATTATTGCTGACGGATACAACCTTCCGCGATGCACATCAGTCTTTACTGGCTACCCGTATGAGGACAGTAGATATGCTGAATATAACTGAGGCCTACTCGAGAAACCATGCTGATTTCTTCTCTCTTGAAATGTGGGGTGGAGCAACCTTTGACACTGCCATGAGATTCCTCTCGGAGTGTCCCTGGGAACGCCTGCGCTTCATGCGCAGACTAGCGCCCAATATACTCTTCCAGATGCTGCTCAGGGCCTCGAATGGTGTTGGTTATACCAACTACCCCGATAATGTCGTTAAGGCATTTATCAAACAGGCTGCGGAAAGCGGTATGGACATATTCCGTGTCTTCGACTCGCTGAACTGGGTTACGAACATGAAAATAGCGATGGATGCCGTTCTGGAAGAAACCAACGCCCTCTGTGAAGCTGCTCTATGTTATACCGGGGATATTCTGGACCCAAAACGGACAAAATACACGCTCGACTATTACGTAAAAATGGCAAAAGAGCTGGAAGGACATGGCGCCCATATCCTTGCAATTAAAGATATGGCTGGCCTCTTGAAGCCTTATGCTGCCTATGAACTTGTTCGTGCCCTGAAGTCCGAGCTAAAGATCCCCATACATCTTCATACTCATGATACATCAGGTGGTCAGATTGCCACCCTTATCAAGGCTGCAGAAGCCGGTGTAGATATTGTTGACGTCGCAATGGGGCCTCTTGCCGGCCTGACATCTCAACCCAATCTGAATACCCTGGTGGAAATGATGCGTTTTCATGAACGTGACACGGGTATGGACTTCAAGGCACTGGGATTGCTCTCGGACTATTGGGAAGTGGTCAGGGAGTATTATGCGCCATTTGAATCTATTCAAAAATCAAGCACTGCCGAGGTGTACCACCATGAGATACCCGGTGGCCAGTTTACCAATCTTTTCCAGCAGGCACACTCGATGGGGTTGGCGCACCGGTGGCATGAAATCACTGATGTTTATGCGGATGTCAACCAGCTTTTTGGAGATATTGTGAAAGTTACTCCATCCTCGAAGGTTGTTGGAGATCTGACACTTTTTCTGGTGACAAATGACCTCAATGCCCAGGATATCGTTAAAAATAACAGGGAAATTTCTTTCCCCACCTCTGTGGTAGAATTTTTTGAAGGTCGTCTCGGTCAGCCAACCGGAGGCTTCCCAAAAGAGGTACAATACAGAATTTTGCGCGGGGCGCCTGCTTTTACGGAAAGACCCGGCGCTAATCTGCCGCCTGTCAATCTTGACGAGATTAAAGAAGAAGTTGAGGGCCGGATCTCCAGGCCCATCACCAACGAAGAACTCATGTCCTATCTGATGTATCCGGATGTCTTCATTCAGTACGCTGAGCACAGAAAGAAATACGATGACGTGTCTGTCATTCCCACGGATGTATTTTTCTATGGTCTGCCCATGAATGAAGAGGTTGCTATTGACATCGAGGAAGGAAAGACCCTGATTTTCAAACTGGTAGCCATAAGCCCGTCAAATGTAGAAGGAAATTGTACCGTCTTCTTTGAGCTTAATGGTCAACCGCGTGAAGTAGTTATTGCCAATCGAAAAGCGGCAGCTTCAGTAACCAAACGTCCCCAGACAGAAGAAGGAAACACCAAACACGTCGGTGCTCCCATGCCAGGCATGATTGTCACGATAAAAGTGGCAGCCGGTGATAAAGTTGCTAAAAATGACCCGCTTCTCATCATGGAGGCCATGAAAATGGAAGCAACCGTTTACGCTGAACACGATGGTGAGATTGGACAGGTGTTGGTTAAGAAAAGAGACTGTGTTGAGGCAAGAGACCTGCTGATCGTTTATAAGTAATCATACAATTTCAGTAACTATTCAGCGTATTTTCGGTCACAATCGCTATGAGCGAACAAAATCGGGCAATTCGCCGTGAAACAGCATCCTTAATGCCTGACTTAAATTTACCTCTTGTTTTCGACAGGTCGAGAGATAACTGCGAATACGGCAGAACATCCTGGCTCCCTCCAATGAACGGAAACAGCCCGATATTTTCTGCTGAACCTTTGTCATCCGGATATCGTTTTCAGCCAAATTATTCGTGAAGGAAACGTTTTTATTGTCCATAAACCTCAGGACATCATCCTCATACTCTCGTAATCGTTCCAGAAGATTCCTGGCTTTTGTCCTTCTCAGCCGCCCCCTTTTCCCCTTACGGTTTGTTTCATCAGGGGGAGGGCTTTCTGCTTCTGCGTTTTGCAATATTGCCCGGTATCTTTGCCGGTATTTTTCAGACTCACCAGCTCCCAACACTCCCCCGGCATCGTTTGTTACACGATTTATCTCTTCAAGCAAGGCTTTCATCTCTTTCGTCCATTTCTGCTTATTGTCCTCTTCCCACACCCCCTCTAATTCTCTCATGTGGTGCGCATTACAGAGCACGTGCGTACAGGGATATGTGTAATACGACTTCAAAGGTCATGACAAAGAATCCCCAGAAATTGGGGCAATATCCCTATACTATCCATCGCCTCTGTCCCACGCTTTTGATGAGGGAAAAAGTATGTCCACCTGCTATTGGATGCGCTATGCAACCAATATCTGTCCCCATTCTTGTTAATACTCGTTTCATCCACATGCAACACATCTGACTTGGCCAGTTCTGCCTTGCTTTTCACCTCGAAAGTTCCCAGGTATTCGTAGGCTTCCTGATTAAAGTTGTAAAGGAAACCTTAACTCACCGGTATCGCCATCTGCTCTTCAAAATACTCCTGGATTCTTTTATAGGGTATCAATTGATACTGTGACATATATACTGCATGCGCCTTCAAATCCGCCCCATACTGTGCCGCCTTTGTTACTCCTTCAGGAAAGGGCGCAACAAATCGGTTCCCGTTCGTGTCCTCAACTATCTCTGCACGATACTCTGTTACCTCCCTTGAAATCTTCATATCAAACACCTGACGCGCTTCATAACCCACCTCCTTATATTCCCCACGCGGCAACTTCCTCCGGTCTACTTTTATCACTTCCACTTTATCAGGGTTCTCAACCCTTTCCAGCGTCACCCCCTCACGACCCTTTTGTCCTCCCGCCTTCCTCTCACCTTTCGCCTTACTTTCTCTCCGTCGGTTCGGATCGCTTGAGGGCGGCTTACTGCTGTTGCGACTGTTACGATTTAAACGACCAACCAGCAGCGTTATCAGTAATACCAATACTCTACCATGGACCTCATGGCTGGCGAGAGCCCTTTCTCTTCAGAAAGAAGCTTCTCTACTTTTTGGAGCGTTACCTCTATGTCTCTATTGTCTATCGTCAATGAATCCACCTGTATAATGAGCCACTCATTTATCTCCTGCAGCTATTATATCACAGGCTTTTTCATCCATTTTTTTGACGCTATAAGGCACGACAAAGGCACGAATTTCTCTTGCTGACATCAGTCCATCCATAGCTTTGCTATCGCCTCACATAGACTGTGTTAACCGCCTTTACAGGCCTTATATACCACAATCTATTCCCAATGCCTCTTTATCCCAAATTCCCTGTCAAACAAATTTTGAAATATTTTCGCTGAATAGCTACCAATTTCAAAAATTAATCAACATCTCTCAATACCCGTGAAAACCTCTTGAATGTCAGATTTAAGTGTCAGAATCGGGCTTAAAATCAAGGGATTCTACAAAAACTTTTCAAAAAATATATTTTTTTGACTATACTTTTTGATTTATTTATGTTGTATTTCTCCAGACTGCCCCTTGACATTACTAATTTGTACATATACTATATAAGTATAAATTATACATCTTATGTGGAGGTAATAGATGGGCTTACTAAAAAAATTGAATTTTTTTGTAGAAGAGGATATTCGTAAAGAGCTCGACGAATTAGTGCCAGCGGGACAGAAAAGTAAGATAATTAATGAGGCATTACGGAAGGAACTACTCAGAATAAGGCGAAAAACGGTTACAGAAAAGCTTGCATTATTAAAATCTAAAGGTCCAAAGGTTTCACAAAAAGAAATAGTTAAGCTTTTGAAGCAGGACAGGAATCGTAAAACGTGAAAATACTTGTGCCAGATGCCTCTGTAATCCTAAAATGGGTGCTGGAAGATAAAGAAAGCAACCGCGATACCGCAACGATGCTTCTCAAGGGATGGGTAGAACAAGAGCACGAGTTTATCGTTCCATCTCTTTGGCTTTACGAGGTTGGCAACGTTTTGGGTATAAAAAGGCCAAAAGATGCTGAAAAGATACTGGAAATTCTGCTTGAATATAAATTTAAGGAAGTAAAAATTACAAAAGACGTTGCCAACATTGCATTTTCATTGATGAGAGAATGTAGAGGAGTTACCTTTTACGATACCATATACCATGCTGTAGCTATAAAGAATAAAGGAACTATGGTAACTGCAGACAAAACCTATTATGATACGGCAAAGGATAAAGGTTCACTACTATTGCTTTAAGCCAACTCAATTTTCGTGTGGGTAAATAACCCGATAAACATATGCTGACCCGTTTACGTTATTCGTATTTCTGTAGGAATCGCACAGAAAGATTCTTCACGCATACATTCGGTCGCAAAAACAAAAACGGCACGTATATGTTCTCTTGTTAGCGTTGGATAGTTTTCAATGACCTGTAGTTCTGTCCATCCCTCGGCAAAAAGTCCCAAAATAAATTCCACTGACAGTCGCGTTCCTCTAACAACAGGCTTTCCCAGCAAAACTTCTGGATTCGAATGTATGTACTTTCTCCAATCTATAGTTGTCATTATTTTATCTCCTTTCAAGAGCCATGGGTCAATATTTAATAACCAAATTTTCCTTTAATGATTCAACCTCTTTTTGAAAATTTACATCTCTTTTTATTTCAGTCTCTACCCTCTTTAACGCCTTACTTACAGTTGACCCATTTATTTTAAAGTATCTTTCAATTTCTATGTTCTTCTCATTAGATTTCTTAGTCGTTGTCTTAAATTTTTCACTGCCAGGAATTATACCAGATTCTACTTCTTCAAAGGAGTTATTTTCTTTCTTTATACCTGCCTCCACAAATTCTCTATATTCCTTTATCCCTATACCTTTTGTTTTGAAATGCAAGAAAGGGTTTCTCCGGTATTGCGAAAGGAGTTTCGTCTTTACATGTATCCATATATTCCTTAACCTGAATAAGTCGTAAAGAAAAGTCTTTTTGTTTCCTCATACAGAGCAACTAAGACACTATTTTAGAGTTTCTTTCTCGTTTTATCATTTCAAACCAGAAACCCAAAATTCGAAATACATCATTTAAAAGTAAATTCAAAATGAACAGTTAATGCCTTTCTGCCTTATGTAGATTAGTCCAATCTGTGATTCAAATAAAAAATATGGAATTTTGGAAATATACACTTTTTACAAATTAATTTAATAATTTATTTTTAACATATTCTAGCACTGGCATTTAAATAAAATTAAAAATAAAATTGGGATTTTTGCTTGATTTATATATACAACGTAATATAATATAATATCCTTAGAATAATAAAAATTATACTATGTATATTATTGTAGGCTTTTGAAAGGAGTCACAATGAAAATCAAGAATTATGCTTACAAACGGATTCAACAAAGAGGCCTTGACACAACAGTGATCAAAATTATTGAAGAGACAGTCCCAATAAAATACATAAAAAAAAGCCAACAAGGCATTTTAGACCGAAGAACCACTCAGGCATATACTCAGATATTGAGAAAAATAGCCAATAAAATTGAAAAGTTTACAGGTACAAAGATAATACTAGATGGAAGCGGTTCTATGCTGCTTACTGCTTATAGATTGAAAAGAGATAAAAAAAAACACTACAAGCATTAATGTAGAAAGCTTTTTAAAATTTTAGCATGAAAGGAAAGATTTAATGGAATTTACTTATTATGGTGAATGCTACAGGTGTAAAGAAAGATCTTCAATTACTTCAGTTCCATTAGGAGGAATAAGAATTTGTCAGGAGTGTTTACTTAAAATAGGAGAATTATTTTTAGAGGTTGTTGGAAGTTCGAAAATAAGAAATGATTGGGAAAATTTAAGTATGGATGAGATTATTCCTAAAATTCTTAACATATGTTTTAATTCTGGTTTAGGAACATATTTAATGTTTAAAGAATTAAATGAACCTTGTGAAAGCAAACAAGAAATTCCAGATAAAATTCAGAGCAGACAGATTACTGAGTATTTCACAGATGTGTTATAAGAAGTATAGCCTTCTTTGTATTGGTAAATGAATGTTTTTTAGAAGGTAAAAAATTTGAATAAATATTTTATTTGTAAATTGAGGTTTTTATGGAAAAACAAAAAAGAACAACAAAATTAACACTTGATGTTATACCAAAAGTAGATTCACGTGATAGAGCAATGTTAATTAATAGTTTAACAGAATTAGATATATATAAATTAGCAGTAGGCAAAAATGCTGCACTGGGTTTTTCTACAGAGGAACTTAATGCAATTGAGGAGAAATACAAAGGGCAGAGAGGGCTATTTAATGAAGATATACAAAACGAAATAAATAAAAAGGGGTGGCTGTTAAAGCCAACCACTATCAAGCAATACATTCAAAGAGACCAACTACCCATGCCAAAAGAACGCAAAAAGGTTAAAGGGAAAGGAGCGGTTTCTTTATATCCACTTGACTTCATGCGACATCTAAATTTTGTTAGATTTATGCTCAATGCTGGTAGAGAAACTTTTATATCTTTGTTGGTACTAATTTCTACTGCCCAAGCATTGGGTAAAATAAGCGATCATAGTTTTATACGAAGTATGCACCATTGTGAAGAAATTTACGATAGTGATGATAACTCGTCTATTATAGATGATTATTGCGACGAAATCGAAGGCAATATAAGCTTTCTTGATAGCAGTGTTATGGCTGGTTTGAATTGCCTTATAGAAGATTTTAAGACTGCTATTAATATACTTGATGGTCAGTTTGAAAGGGTCCCTGCGTCTGAGCACAGGCTGAAAATACTCGAAAAGATAAAAGAAAAATTGCGGACCACAAAAAATATTGATGATGATTTTTTTAATACAATAAAATTGAGGTTAAATGAAGACATATCAGAGTTATATGAGATTAAAAAAGCGTTAGAAGATTCTTCAAGAAAACTAAAAGACTTAATAGCAGAAACAAAAAAGGCATTATGGACATAGATTTAGTAAATTTCAAATTGGAACAAATTATAGTTTTTGTAGGCATAATTTTAATTTAAGGAGAGAATAAAATGCAAATAGTGGATATAAATTTGCTTCAAAGAGGAATTAATTGGTGGCTTTCAAAAAACGCAAATTGGGATAAAGACTTCCTTAACTCTTTCTATTCCAGTTTATATTAAAGGAGACCTAAAGAATTGAATTTATCTTGGTGGAAGGAAACGGTTGACAAATTATGGGAATGGAAGGCAATACGTTCACAAAGACCACCAAATACCAAGAAAGAAATTTTTGAAAGAGGGTCAGAGAGGCTTTTAAGAATTAATGAGATTTATAAGCAAATACATATCAACAATAATCGAGAACCCACTATTAGAGACGTTTCATGGGAAGATATTAAAGAATTATTTCGATTAATGCGTGATATTAAGAATACTAAATCACCTGTATTTGCTAGTAAACTTGGGCATTTTCTCTTACCACGTGTCTTTTTAATAATAGACAATGAGGCGACAAATGTATTCAATTATGAGGATCTATGGAGAAAGTTAAAATTAGCTTGGCAAGAGTTTAATGAGAAAGAGAATGCCATCAAAATCCTTACTGATGTGATTAAAAAATATAATGCGATATCTTTGCATCCTGATTACCCTTTTGAAACAAAAATATTAGAATTGTGTATGATAGGTTATAAACATATAACTTTGTAATTAATCTGAAATAAATATGTAATGGAAAGTCCAATTTAAAAGTTAGGTAAGGTTAAAGGAGATTAGCTAATAAGTAACATTAACTCTTTGTGGCATAGTAAATCTGAATCAAGTTGAGTTGCGCTTTAGATAAGCATCATACATCAAGAGCAGTACGGTTGCCAGGCTCGACCCACTAGATCTCACGATGATTCACAATTTTATTCCGGAAGAATGGTACTCTTTCCTATACGATAAATACTTTCCATGGAAATATACAGTACCGAATCGGCTTGCTACGACTCGGAATAGTTTGGAGAAAAATAGTTTAGCTGATTTATATCAAATCAAGGAACGCCTGCTTTCTTTTGATAAGAATGATGTTAGAAAAGGGCTTAAGCTTGCAAAATCCATTAAAGGGCTTGGTATTGCAGGCGCTTCTGGCCTTCTGACACTCATGTACCCAGAATATTTTGGCACGGTCGATGAATTTCTGATATTGGCATTAGCAAATGTCAATGGATTATTTGAACAGCCACAATTAAAGGAATTAGCTAAAAGAATTAATGAAAGCAAGAAACCTCATGGTAAATCCTTTAGTATTAGCCCCCCAAATGGCATTATGCTTATTAATATCATGAGAAGAAAGTCTACTGAGAACAATGAATGGTTTCGAACATCTTTTTGGACACCACGAAAAATTGATAAGGTGTTGTGGGCGTATGGCCATCTATAGAACCGTAGCGAACATAAAACATCAAAAAAGTAGATAGTTGGAATTTTAGAAGGGAGTACCTTATGGGTGCAGAGGAAGTAGCCCTTTCCAGAGTAGAGGAACAAATCGAAGCACGTGGCTATAAAGTGATACGCCGTCCCCGCAACTACAAATATGGCGATTTGCTGGCATACAAGTCCGGCCGGGAAGTGCGAGTAGAGGTGAAGGGGCTGGCATCGAGGAATGGCATATGGCTGAAAAGAAGGCAAGTCGAGGTAGTAGATATAATGGTGATCTATATAGTTGATGAGAAAAATGTTTGGGTACTCTCTCCAAAGGACGCTCTATTTTTACTAAATGTCTATCAAACTGACTTTATTGCACGAAAAGGGTATCCACCTGCCGCAGAAGGTTTCAACAAAAGCCAATTTCCCCATCCGACTGGTTGGGTGCCGCTAGATAAGCTGCTTTGATAAAATGCTTCAGGGAAAAGGTATTGGGAAATTGGATTACTACATTAGGTGGGCTCTTGCCAGGAATACAAATGGATTAAAAGGTGCAAATCTTTTAAAATTGAAGACTGTAAAATACGGCAATTCCTTATATCTAAAGAGAGCAGGAAAGACAGGAAAATGCCTGAATTCCTGTCTTCCTTAACCATAAAAATGATTAAATAAAAGGAGAAAAACCATGAACACTATCTTTAAGAATTTAATACTCGCCTGCGGTATATGTTGTATTTTCTCAAGCGTAGTCTTTGGCGATTCCTCCATAAAACGACACTTCGACAGGGATAGTAACTACACTGGGTATTCTAAAAAGAGACCGGACGACTCAACTACAAAATATTACGACCGAAATAGCAACTATACGGGCCACTCCCACTCAGAGGATAGTAAAACGAAATACTACAATAGTAAGGAAAATTATACAGGATACTCCATCACCGACCCAAACAGATCTACCACAAAATATTATGACAGGAATAGTTCTTATACCGGATATTCAACCACCGATAAGTCAGGGAAGACCAGATTTTATGACAAGAAGGGGAACTACACAGGATATCATTCTGACAAATAGAAAGGAATACGGACACGGATTTGCGCAGCAGGATAAGCACGAATCTATTTTTTCTTATGCCAAACATCTCAAGTAGTTGATTCCACGTTCAGTGATGTGGTACTTTTGTTAGTGAATCTTGTGGCAAATATTCTGAATCTTTAGTTGTGATATACGAGAGGATATTTGTCAGGGTCTACCAATGATTCTATTTCAAGGTCTATATCGAGTTTCTCCCATCTCAGGTGGTTATCATGGAAAAGCTCTACTTCTAATATCTCACCTATCTTTGCTTCCTTAAACCACGGAAAATCTTCGAATGGTAAAAAATACTCAGTACCTTTGACATACAACCATATCCCATGATTTGATATGTTGGTTACTTCAACGTGAGAAGTGCTTTCTCCAACTTTCTTTGATTTCATGAATTCGTTCCTTTGTTATGTTAAGTAATTCACTGATTTCGTTCTGTTTCAATCCTTTATTTACTGATAATTTAATTATATAGGAATTTTCATTTTATTTAAGCGGGTTCGCGGTAGGGTGGATTAAGGCGTTGGTTTTTACGCCGAATCCACCAACAATATTTACAGAAAAGGTGGATTCGCTATCGCTTAATCCACCCTACTCATAACTTGATCTTGGGCTCCAACCATATTTTTGCCTCCCTATCAGAAGACCATACATGCACATGCATCCTTCGCTCTTCTCTTGGGAGAAATAAAAATCTATACCGATTGTAGCGAAACACCGTTGAACTCATTTATGTTCCTCCGTACATAGATACACCATAGGTCATTGTTTTGCCGTTGCACTGTTCATCTTTTCTCCATTACAGCATATATTGCTCAAAAGAAGAATAAGAATTTCCAAAATTAATAGTGTGGTGTTCCCTGAGATCATCCCTGAATTATTGGTTACTTTAAGCTCAAATATTCCTTTAAGCTTATAACCTTTATCCCTTTGTATTCTTTTAATTCTAACATTTCTTTATCACCCGTCACTATGGTATCGGCCTTTCCATAGAAAGCGCACTCAAGGATTCTGTTATCGGGATCATCTTTGAAAACACGAATTCTCTTCGATGGTTTTACCTCTTGTGCAATATCAGATAGATAAACTGCTACATGGCTAATAGCTTCTCTGTCACGCTGAAATTTCGTGGAAAGTACTTCTAAAATCTCCTTGATGATTTCCTTCGAAATTAAGAGCGTATCATTGCCTTCAATTACTCGCAAGATGGCCTTTTCTGCTTTACTGCCATGGATAACAAAAGCAGAGATGAAGATATTTAAGTCAAATACAATTTTCACTTTTTAAGATATTTCTCAAGTTCTTTCTCGGTGAGAATACCGTTTTCTTTTGCCCTGCGACTCCAATAGCCCTGAATTTCATAAAATTCCTTTTTTAATCTTTCCTTCCTTGTAATCCTCAAAGCATCTTGAATTACTGCACTTAATGTCTTCCCTTCCTCTTCAGCTATCATTTCTACCTCTTTTGCCAGTTTTGCCGGAAGAGAAATAGTCTTTTTTACTGTTGTAGTAGTCATATAAACATCTCCTATTATGGTATGAGATAATCCTACCATAAACAGTTTCACCAAAATAACTATTTTTGTTACAAAAACGACCTTTTCAATTACTTACTTTCTTTATCAGGAATGAAGTTTAAGTAGGGTAGGCCTTTCAATTCCCCGGGCCTCGAACTCCTCATAAATACGAAAATTAATCCTTTGCTGGATATCCATATACTTATTAAAGTCAGATCCAGTAATGTAATAAACTATCTCAAAAATCATGCTAGAGTTTTCATATGATTGAAAATGTGCGCGGCCAAATACGGCATCGTCAATATTCTCAATAATATTTTTTATAATACCGGGCATTTCTTTTAATTTTTGGAGAGGTGTTTGATATGTTACACCAATCGTAAAAAGGACCCGCCTCCTTTCCATCTGCTTATAGTTATGGATACGGGAACTTGTAAGGCGGGAGTTGGGAAAAACGATTTGCTCACCAGCTACGCTTGTGATTCTTGTTGTTTTTACACCGATGTTTTCAACAATTCCCATTTTATCATCAACAATGATAAAATCACCAACCTGGAAAGGACGGTCAAAAAATATCACAAAGTAACCAAAAAAATCACTTAATACCGCTTGTGCTGCAAAAGCTACAGCAACACCACCAATGCCAAGTCCCGTTATAATTGCTGAAATCCTGAAATCAAGATTATCGAGAAGGAAAAGAAGGCCGAGTCCCCAAACTACAATAGTTACAATAGTCGATATCCCCCTCAAGTTTCTCATACTTTCTTTATCGCCAACCCTCTTCTCCCAATAATATTTAAAGACATAGTGGGTAATCACAACAGTAAATCGAATGATAAAGAAAGCAACAATTATAACAAGAGCAGAATGAAAGATTTTTGCTACTGATGTACTCAGGTCTAAATAGGTTAATCCAAAGTAAAAAGCACAAAAATAAAGTAAGGGAATAATGAATTTTTCAATCCCTGAGATAATAACATCATCAATGATGATTTTTGTGTTTTCAATCCATGCCTTTAATCGCTTCTGAATAATACCTTTTAGAACCCTGATAGTAAGCACTAATACGATAATAATACCTATGCTTATGAGGTAATCTAAGAGGGTATTACCAAAATATTTTTGTTCCGAAATGAAGTGAATCAAATTTTTTCTCCTATAATTTTAGAATACTTCTCAGGTGTAGATTCAGGAAATAATCTTTAGAAACCGTGCTTCTTCCAAAGGTTTACAGTACATTTATAAACAAAAAAAGCCTATGATAGTAGTGTCATCATAGGCTCTCTTCTTCTTTCTCACAGAAAGAAAAATGTAAAATCGATACTCTTTTATATATGGTTTATATTTTTCTGAAATTCCTGCCGAATCTCATTCAAAATCTTCATCCCACCATTTTCTAACATCCTTTGAGCAAGTTCATTCCCTATCTTTACTGCCTGATTCGCAGGACCACGGTGATTATCTCTTACGGCAGTTATACCATCCACCGAGCAAATAATCGCTTCAAGATATACCTCATTCCCCTGCACCTGTGCATGTGCCCCGATAGGAACCTGGCATCCACCTTCAAGCCTTGCCATCAATGCCCGCTCTGCTTCTACGGCAATTCTTGTCTCAGGATCATTGATGCCAGAAACAACTTTCTCAATACGATTATCGTGTTTACGGATTTCTATATAAAGTGAGCCCTGACCCACGGCCGGCAACATGATATCGAAAGGTATTTGGCTGATTTGACCCGAATAACCCATCCTGATCAATCCTGCATGGGCTAAAATAATGGCTTCCATAGTATCTGTTTCGAGTTTTTTAAGCCGGGTATCCAGATTACCGCGCAGGTCCAGTACCCTGAGATCTGGTCTAAAAGCAAGCAACTGCGCCCTTCTGCGGAGACTGCTGGTACCAATACGTGCATTTTTAGGCAATTCTTTCAGGGTAGCATTATTATTACTGATAAGGACATCATGAGGATCCTTACGCTTGGGTGTTGCACCCACAGTTAATTCCCCGTGGATCTCTGTCGGTACATCTTTGGCGCTATGAACGGCGATATCGATTTTTTTTTCAATGAGGGCTACTTCCAATTCCTTCGTAAATAAACCAACTCCACCTAAACGCGATAAGGGAGCATCTGTAATCTTGTCGCCCTTTGTAGTTATCTTCTCAATTTGAAACTCAAATTCAGGATTCAATCGTTTTAGTTCAGATATAACCCAATTTGTCTGGATTAGAGCGAGTTTACTACCTCTGGAACCAACGACAATTTGTTTTTCCTTTGCCAATGCTAGTTCTCTCCATCTTTCATGAAATATAGTAATGATTGTAAATTTATTTAAATAAAGTGCTTATAATATCATAATGCATGACAGGTGTCAAATTCCTTTGGATATTTCATAATGAGCCATTAAGGGAAAAATATGATTACCCTTCAACCTAAATCATGAGATTTAATTTTCCCGCCAATTTTACTCTCGGTACCACGCAATAATCTTTCAATATTTGACTTATGCCTTACAATAAGAAGTATGGAAATGAATATTGAGAATAACGTCAGATAAAGCCCCTGACCAAAGGGATCTTTACCAAACAGTATTATACATACAACTAATACTATTGAGCTAAGCATAGATCCCAGAGATATGTAACGGGAAATGGTGATTATCAATAACCATGCCGCAGCCGAAATAATAAGTGGTAAAGGCGCCAACCACAAAAATACCCCGCAACTGGTTGCAGCAGCCTTTCCCCCCTTAAAATTAAGGAAGACAGGAAACGTATGACCACAGATTACACCCATACCACACAATATTAACGTCAGATTGTGTCCATATCCGGAAAATAATCGGTCAAAAAGAAAAACAGGCAGGAAACCCTTTAACATATCCAGGATAAACACTAATATACCATAAGGCTTACCTAATACCCTTCCAACATTCGTTGCTCCCGGATTTCCGCTACCGAATTGCCGGATATCAACACCTTTTACCATCTTTGTGATTAAAAATCCGAAGGGAATACTACCAATAAGATATGAAATAATTGGACTAAGAATATTTTGTATCATCACGATGACCTTTACTTTCCTGAAAGACCCAAAATCTGCCACCATAATTTATGGAGAGAATGATGAGACTGATATTGACGAATATATGCTTTCCAATCTCTATCAGGGGTATTACTATACCGCAGATACATTTTTAAAAACCGAACTCTATCTGTTTTAGAAATTAATTTTATTTTTTGGCCTAACGATACCGCTTTTATTTCCTCGCCTGCTACATCCTGGGATATCAATGCATTGCATGGATACCTTTTGTCTGAAAATCCCTGTTTCATGTTATCTATTCCCCCTGCCGAATGAGGCTTAGAAAAAGAATTATTCCTGTTTTTCTCCGCATCTTTATCAGTAATCCAACGTATTTTCTCCAGAGAGCGATCGAGACGTAATAAATTTTTAATTCTTTCATTGATAGGGAATGTGGGGAAAATAACCGATTTATCTAAATCTATGATATACACAGTAAACTCATCATGAGAATCATTTTTCAAAAGTATGTTTTTTATATGCAAATCTGCGTGATATATACCTGCATCATGCATATTCCGTATTGATCTCGCAAGGGCAGAAATTATGGATTTTTTGGACTTCCGGATATATAACAAGGAGGATTCTTTAAGAAATTGAGCAATATCGACTGCGCCGGATATTTCCTTCGTTATAAAATTTGCCTTATAAAATAAACCCCATACTCTTCTCTTGGTTACAGCAATCACTTCAGCAGATAGTACACCCTTTTGAGAAGCGTATTCATGCAGAGAGAATTCGTTGAAAGGTCTGGATTTATTGCAAAAAATACCCCCAAGAAGTTTGCCAAATAAACCACCGTGCCGATAATCCCTGATAATAAGTCTTTCTCCACTATTTCCCGTAACAGGGACTGATACATAACTTCCCCTTCCGGATTTTATGTTCGGTGTACCTGCATATCTCTCATGCACAGGTTTTGTATCGAAGATCATGTTCAGTATGGTCTCTTTGTACCCCGCTTTTACCAATATGGTTGTACCGCCCCTCCTGATTATTGAAAAAGATGCCGGTATCTTTTGCTTCTGTAGCATAATGATAATCTGTTATGTACCTTTCTTTGCAACCCTTGCTTTTTATTGCGGATATTATATACAAGGATATAAATGAATACAAACTTAATTGGAACTGGATTGCTATTGAAAAGATTTTTTATAAGGATTATTATAGCATTAACCTAAATCTTTCGCAGAAAATCTTTTCATGTACACATCAATGGAAAAACAACTCAACAATCCAGAAAATATCCTGGTTGTTCGCCTGGGAGCAATGGGCGATATTATCCACGTTATACCTGCAGTAAAGAACCTGAGAATAACGTTCCCTTCCGCCCATATTGCATGGCTGGTAGAGGATAAACTAAAAGACCTCATTGAATGTATCCCGGAGGTAGATGAAGTTATTGTCTTCCCCAGGAAACAATGGCAAACCGCTCTTAAACACCCTCAGAAATATGTTAAAACCATCTCAGAAATGCGGATGTTTTTTAAAAAATTAAGAAAAAAGAACTATGATATCGCATTGGATTTTCATGGCAATTTTAAAAGTGGATTATTAACCTATCTGAGCAGCGCAAGAACAAGAATTGGTTTTTCTCAAGGATATTGCAAAGAATTTAACTTTATTTTCACGAATTTACGGATTACACCGCAACAGAAACAGATGCACAGGATTGATAAATATCTCAACCTTTTACAGGGCTTACGTATAAAGGCGAGTTATCAAAGGCCTGTATTCTCAATTCCGGATACTGACCGCCTCTATATTCAGGATTTTATTCACCACAATTATCATAATCAAAAATCTGTTACAATAATTCACCCGGGAACAAGCATATTTGGTGAATATAAACGATGGCAACCTAAAAATTATGCCCTTCTTGCAGACCGGCTAATACAGGAACTTAATTATTCAGTCATTTTTACCTGGGGCCCGCTTGAATACAAAATGGTAGAGGAAATTATCTCTCTCATGCATTATAAGGCTACTGCTGCATGCAAGACATCATCGGCGAAGCAATTAATTGCATTACTCCGCTATGCGAATCTTTTTATCGGCAGTGATACCGGTCCCACCCATATTGCTTCATGCATAGGGATCCCTACCGTTGCGATTTTTGGCCCCAAAGACCCCGTTATTTACGCCCCTTATGGCAAAAACGCTGTAATTGTAAAGAAAGACATCCCCTGTCGCCCTTGTGAAAAAAGGACGTGTAATCATATTACCTGTATTAATTCCATCACTTCAGAAGATGTCTTTGATGCTGTTTGTAAATTACTTAAGACGCAAATACATTAATATCGAAAAGAAGTTTGACTTTTTCTCTATCGCTTGATAATATAAGCCCTTATTATCTTTACCAATATTACAAAGAAGGAGATCGTTAATTGTGGAAACAGTGGGTATCTTCGACTCAATCAAAGCCGATATGGAAGAGGTTGAAAATCGATTTTATAAAGAATTAAAACCCGAGAGCAATTCATTAGCTGATCTTATCTCTCATATCAGTAAATATAAGGGAAAAAGGTTGCGGCCCGCTTTGGTATTATTGTCGGGGAAATGCGCCGGTGATATATTGCCTCAGCATATTGACCTTGCAGTCGTAGTAGAAATGGTTCATACTGCAACCCTTGTTCATGATGATATTATTGATGAAGCATCTATGAGAAGACATGTTGAAAGTGTAAACTCGAAATGGGGAAGAGAGATATCTATCTTGTTTGGGGATTATCTGTTTTCCAGAGGCTTTACTATACTTTCTGCCCTTGATTCTCAAATTGCGACCCTTCTGCTTTCTCAAACCGTTAATATCATGAGTGAAGGAGAAATAATTCAACTTCAAAGGCGTTATGATATTGAACTGAGTGAAAATGATTATTTCGATATTATCGAGAGAAAAACAGCCTCCCTTTGTGCTGCAAGTTGCCGCCTGGGAGCTGCATTTGCCGGAGCTAACCGCAAGGTATTAGATATGTTATCCAATTATGGTTTAAAGATCGGTATTGCTTTTCAGATTGTTGATGACTGCCTTGATATGATGGGCACTGAGGACGAAGTTGGTAAATCGTTAAACACGGATATACAGAAGGGTAAACTTACGTTACCTCTCATACATCTCGTGAATCAGCTACCAAAAAACAAGCTCAAGACAACGCGAGAACTGATATTCCAAAACGATGTGAAAGAGACAAAGGCTGCTATTCTTGAATTGTTAACAGAACATGATGCCGTTGAATATGCCTTCAGCACTGCAAAAAATATCGTAAAGCAGGCACAGGAAGAAATTGCTCCGCTTCCGGATTCAAAATATAAAACCGCTCTCTTAGAATTGGCAGATTATATCGTTACCCGAAGGAAATAAAAGACAGGAGGATTATAATGATTTCTATGCCCGGTGGTTGGGAATGGATCGTGATTGGCGTCATTACTTTTATTATATTTGGCAAAAGACTACCCGGTACGATGAGATCACTGGGGAAAAGTTTTGCTAATCTCAAACAGGGTTTTAAAGGCGTCGAAGAGGAAATCAAAGAAGTTAAAGAAATAAAAGACGATATTGACACTATTACAAAACTTAAGATAAGTTAAAATGTACCCTACCAGCTTTCAATATCTGCTAAGTTAAATCTCATTCCATCTCCAGCAGCGATAATTCTTAACCCTGTTTCCTTTGCCAACTGCTCTGCAACTATATGGGGTTGCGCCTTGACCATAGTCATACCAAAGTGATTTAATATCGTTACTTTAGGCTTCAGGGCTGTTACTATCTCCTTCACGTCTCTTATGCTCAAATGGTAAAGCCATTTCTTCGTATCTTTATCTACCGTATAGCGAACTACATTAACAATCAAGATGTCCCCTTTATAATATTTCAATAATTCCGGAAAATAACAGGTATCTACGATCAGTGAGATCGTATACTTTGGAGTAGAAAAATTAATGCCGTATGTCTCGCTTGGATGATGGTGTTTTATTGGCGTCTCGAAAGAAACCGTATCAGATAATTGGTAACGCCCTCCCTCTTTCACAATTTCTATATGTGATATATAGCTCCTTACATACTGAAACACCACGGGGTCCTCTGTTAATGCATCTTCCGGTGCGTAAAGGATACCACGTTTTTTAAATCCGCCTTCAGTCATTGCCTCAATCATTACATTTACATCAGCAGCATGATCGAGGTGTCTATGCGTCAGGATTATAACGTCTAATCTCATAGGGTCCATCTTTGGCTTACTGGAAACACACCTGACTAAACATCCCGGACCAGGATCAACCAAAACATTCACACCGAGCAAGGAATACCACATCCCGCCCGAAGCGCGTAATTGTTTGGCTACTACAATTCTTGCGCCAGCGGTGCCAAGAAATTTTATAAAATCTGTTCCTATTGTATCTTCCATACGGATAATACTACCACGAACTCATAAAGGGAGAAATAGAAAAATACATGCTGCTCTGAAAAATACAGAGAATACAAGAGAAAAAATTCGTATCATACAACAGATTCTATGGTTGAGTATACCACCACTTTTTCTTTTCCGGGATGTCCGTCGTGTGAAAAGAAAAAAAGAAGAGCACCTTTCGAAAATTAAGGTATGCAAAACCGCTGATAGGTCCAACGGCAAGCAATTGCTCACCGGTAAACTTATCATAGATATTGATGGCAAATTTAGCAATGCCTGACTGCTTGACAGCTTTATAGAAGGCTATTTCCGGGGTCCCAAGATTTCCGGCAAGAGGGATTGGTAGGGTAAATGACGGCACACCCACAAAGGAGTCGGCGCGATCGATAGACAATGCGCCCGTAGTGATTGCGGCGATTACCCCGGCATCCTTTTTGTCTTCAACAATCAACGCACCGTGCTTCCCCAACAAGATCGATACCAGGCCAATCACGTATGCCTTTTCTGCATGTTCAAAATCCTGCGTTTCAAGAAATACCTCCTTGTATTTTAGGTATACATTGTCAGCGCCTTCGAGACTCCGCTCTTCAACAAATACCTTCTTTCCCTCCAGTTTTTTTAAACTTATTCCCATCAAAGCCCGGTCGGCAGCGGTACTCAAAAGCAACTGTTCTACTGCCGTTTCTTTTGGATCCGTAACGCGGGGAGTACCCATGCAGCCCTCAAAGAAAAGAATACTAAGTATTCCAGCTACTATATGCAATAACAGCTTTGGCATTCATATTTCCTCCTCAAGGAAAAAATAATAAATTATGAAAATGGTAAAAGTGTATCTTGCCACAGAAGTGTGCTGTCACACAATGTGATGTGTTACCTCTCACGAGAAGCTATCCCAAAACCTGTTTCTGTATGGAAACCTCTCTTTATCTTCACATGATTCTCCATACTAAATTAAGGTTTTGGGATGACCTCTAATAATTTTTCAATAAAGCTTTTAACAGATCTTTGCTATTTTATAACATCAGCTATAATTTCCGCAAATTAAAATAGACGTTGCAATAGGCTATACCAAATACACTGGATGAGGATGCACCAAACCATTAACAGTTTGTAAGAAAATACAATATATCCGTTACATATAGTACTCAAGATATGAAACCGAACGTATTTCTGATAGGGTGGCACGGACAAACTCGTTTGTCCGTAATGGCACAATCAAATCATGACTCATTGTATTTGGTTTCATTATATTCCGTCCGGTTTCATCTATTTGATACTATAATTATCCTAAAATTACAATACCTGCACTTGCCGTACCGAAAAAGGTTACCTGAGGGCTTATCGAAAATATGAGAAACCCATTGACATTACTACTATCAGTGTTACAATATTAAAAACCGTAGCATCAATAATAATGAGGAATACTATGTCAAGTTTAGTAAGATTTGGAGTCTCTCTCGAAAAGGAATTGCTGCAAAGGTTTGATGAGTGTATAAAAGAGAAAAAATACACGAACCGTTCAGAGGCCATACGAGACCTGATTAGAGATGACCTGGTTAAAAAAGAGTGGCAGGAAGGGAAAGAGGTTACCGGATCAATTACCCTTGTCTATAATCATCATAAAAGGGAATTAACGAATTTCCTTATCGATATCCAGCATGATTACCATGACATCATCCTCTCTACCCAGCATATCCATTTGGACCATGATAACTGTTTAGAGATCATTGTGGTAAAAGGCAAACCGAAAGCAATAGACGAATTGTACGGGAAGTTAAAATCTGCAAAAGGGGTAAAACACGGCGGGTTTGCGATGACAACAACAGGAAAAGAAATACTGTAAACAGGAGTAAGTCCCCCACCTTTTGCGAGGCAAAAGGCAGGGGACTTATTTTTTATAGCAGTAACACTAAAATAATAACTGTATTACCATTGGAGGAGGTTTTTGATGCATATCAGTGACGGGATTCTCTCCCCATATGTTGTTGGAATAGGCTGGGCAATAGCCTTACCCGCGTTGGTAATATCTGTTCGCCGTTTGCGAGCTGATCAGGTAGGCGCTTACGGGGTAGTTGCGGCTGCTTTTTTTGCTGGTTCAACAATCCATATACCTGTCGGGCCATTCAGTATGCATCTTGTGCTCAGTGGCATGGCCGGGCTGCTACTTGGTTGGGGCGCTTTAACCATAGTAACAGTAGGTCTTTTACTCCAGGCATTGTTAATCGGCTTTGGTGGCCTGACAGTTTTGGGAATCAATATTTCCATTATGGCATTGCCTGGCGCCATAATGGGAATGCTTGGACGTCATTGGATAAAACAATCTTCCCCTAAAAAACGTCCATGGATAGGATCACTTATCGGAGGAGGAACTATCCTGATTTCGGCTATTTTACTCTATGTAGCGCTATCCACGACTCATACGGCGCTTATGCCTCTCGCCAAACTAGTCTTTCTGGGTCATATTCCCATCGCTATCGTAGAAGGCGCTATCAGTTTTTGGCTAGTATTTTTTCTCCAAAAAGTTAAACCATCATTACTGGGAATTGTCATATGAAGATCGTTCTTTTCTGTATTTCTTCCCTCCTTTTTTTACTGCCTTCCGTGGCAAACGCCCACGGACTTTATGTATCTTCCGAAGGAGGAAAGTTACATGCCAATTTCAGCGATCATTCCCCGGCCTCTGGCGCTGTGGTTACTGTTGTGGATGAGAATGGTATCATACTTGCCAGAGATATATTGAATGAAAAAGGGATGTGGACGTTACCAAAAGACATAAAGGGAGAACCTGAATTTGTTATTGTCGAGGCACCAGGTGGGCACCTTACACGAATTGCATGGCAAGAAGTTTTCCATGAAACAACAAAAGGTTTCTTTGATTATTTCGGTATTCGCATTACAATAGGAATTGTCGTCCTTGCCGGAGGCGGTCTTATTATAAGACATCTGTTAAATCTAAAATCCAAAACCTGAAAACTGCAATGGATATATCTCCTCCTTCAACACGGCTTGGCACAATACTTATTTTACTAATTCTCACAGGACTTGGGTTGCTCAATAATCTCTTTTATCTTCTCATTTGTCTCGTGAGTATTAATGTATTAGCTGCGTTCGTGGTAAGAAAAACGTTTATCACCGCATGGCATTGTAAGGGTGTATTGATTTTTTTCCTGCTAACGGGTGTAACTTTACTTTGGACAGAGGAGGGACGTTCTCTTGCCCCTGTCTTGATAACGAAGATGTTGTCTATGTGGTTGTGGGTCGTCACCTGGATTAGCTGGGTTGGTTTCGAACGAATCTTGTTAACCTTTGAAAAGTTAAAGGTACCGTCTGTTTTGATACATATAGTAGCATTTACTGCGCGGTTTTTACCAATCTTATCAGAACGGTTAAAGATGATGCTTGCCGCACAAGCATCCCGTGGGGCAAAAAAGGGTATACATCCTTTACAATTGCGCAATATTGCGGAAGGAATCGGCTGTTTGCTATTAGCAAGTTTTGAACAGGCTGAAAACGTCGAACGAGCCATGCAATCCCGCGGGTTTAGCGGTATGTTACCTTCCCTTGCTGAAGATACCGTTGCAGTTCCTTATGGTAGTTTGTCTTTTCTCTTTATTCTTATGTGTATTGTATGGTTTGGAGTAATTTGCTATGTCCTGTGTTATCCGTGCCAGGAATTTATCTTTCAGATATCAAGATGGAGGGCTGGCGCTATCTGATCTGTCATTATCCGTTCATCAGCATGAGAAAGTGGGAGTAATCGGACCAAGCGGGGCTGGCAAAACTACTTTCTTCTGGCATCTGAATGGTTTGCTAAAACCCAATTCAGGATATGTGGAAGTGCTAGACCGCACTCTTGCTGAGCATAAGAACATTAATGAAGTCAGACGTCACGTAGCACTGACGTTTCAACAGGTAAACGATCAGCTCTTCTGTTCTTCCGTCTGGGAAGAAATTGCCTTTGGTCCGAGAAATTTAGGTTGGTCAAAACAAAAAACCCACGAGACGGTAGAAAAATGGTTGGCATATTTTGAATTGAAGGAAGTAAGCCTTCGGCCTCCGCATCATTTATCCGGCGGGCAGAAACGGGGTGTTGCTTTAGCCGCTGCAATGGCTATGGAACCGCAATTGTTGATCCTTGATGAGCCGGCAAACGATCTTGATCACAAGAACCGGCGCAGATTAATTACCTATCTCAAAGGTTTACCAATAGCCATTATGGTGGCTTCTCATGATTTACATTTAATTCTGGAAGTTACACAACGATGCGTTCTCATGGACAAAGGAAAAATCGTGGCAGACAAACCTACCAATGAATTAGTTCATGATGAATATGCATTAAAACAATATGGAATGGAGGCAATAAGGAGATAAATAAATATTTTTTTTGATGTTAGTAGCACGAATATTATAAATATGTTACCTATGTGTCTTGTGTATTTTTCTCAGATGCCATTGGAAAAGAGAAGATTTTGATAATTATCATTACCTAATTTAAAGATATGGAGATAGAATGTTAGCAGGAAAAAGACACCATCGTTATTTTGTATGTTTTATTTTTTTCATTTTTATCTTTATAATACATTTACAGAGTAGTTTTGCCCATCATGGCGGGGTTTCTACGGCGTTTGGGCCTGGAGCGCCTATTGAAACGGCTTCTCCGTTAGCTCTGGGTAAAGGAAATTTTTTACTATTCGAAAAGTTTGAATACGTACCATTCGAACACAGGGACCATGCGGAACCGGAAAACATTGATACCTTTACGTTTTTCAATACCCTTGTTGGTTATGGTTTTACTGATGCTTTAAGTGTTTATGCCACACTACCAGTAGCCATAAAGGATCAGGACAACCTGGGCATGTCGAGCGGTTTGGGAGATTTGGGATTTATTGTTCAGTATGGCTTTAAAATTGGCGAAAGAGATGGTATCCGCGGTTTATATAGCTACGGGCCGGAAGACTCTTATGGTGAAGAATACAGTACAGACGATATCAAGATGTCATTACTTGCAGGCTTTACCGTACCGAGTGGCACTACCTCTAATCGTAATGATAAAGGAAATACTTTTGATATGGGCATGCAACCTGGATTTGGCGCCCCCAGCTTTAATTTCGGCTTTGCCGCATCGAAGATGATCTTTCCTCAATTTACCCTTACCGGGGATACATCGCTTACTACCTTTACCGAGCATAATGATGGCAAACCAGGCAACGAAATCCGCTTTAACGTAGCAGGCGGTTATGAAATTTACGAGAAAGAGAACGGATTTCTCTCCCGACTCGATATTATTGCAGAATCGAACATGCTTCATCTGACGAAAGATGAGAACGAAGACAGAGAAAAAGAGGATGACACGGGTGGAACAATCCTTTATTTTTCACCGGGTTTAAGGGCAACGTTTAGCAAATACGTCAGTGTTGGAGTGCTTATCAAGCTGCCAACATGGAAAGACCTGAATAACGAATCCGATCAACAAGGCGCTGAGGGTCTGGAAGAATACAGGGCAATAGTTACCTGTTCAATATCTTTTTAAATCCAACCTTCGGCAATTAGGTAAAATGTAGGGCAAGGCTTTAGCCTTGCTCCCCCACCAGAATATATACGCCGGGATAGCAACCCTGAAGGGTTGCCCTACAGAATTTAAATTCCTATACATTACATGAGAAGGAGGCAACGATGTTTAAAAATAGTTATTTCAAAAAATACATGACAACCCTATTGTTTTTTTATTGTTTTTTCATGTACGATCATACTATTTCTGCCCATGAAGGCCACGATCACTCTCATGAAGCTGTAATTACCATCGGGAAAAAGACCGTTGTTCATCTTCAATCGATCATCGCAACGTATCAGGAAGTTTATCATCATTTAGTAAAGAAAGATTTGCATGGCATTACAGATTTAGCCCAAAAATTAACAGATGCAGCCCGGCAAGCCATGCAAACCGAATCAAAAGGCGCTGGCCATCATATGATGCAGCATATCTTTGCAGGCGCAGAGGATCTGGAGAAAGTACAAAGTATTCAGGATGCCCAAAAGGCGTTTGCATCGACGAGTAATGCCCTGTTGCCATTTTTTACGTCCTGGCCTAACCAGCTCAAACGGAACGGATTGAAGATATGCCAATGCAAACATGATGGACAGTGCTGGCTTCAGCCACAGAACTGTTCTTCTGCCTGTCCCTATTCTGCGGATCAGGCAAAAATGTGTTCAGACATTGAAGAGATAAAGTAAGTACCTGACCACAATTTTTGTATAATTTCTGATATAATACTTTAATTATCTTAATTACTATCCTCAAAGAGGAGATCGAACATGGACCAAATACTTATCGGTAAGGGTGAGCAGCCCATTCACTTGCTTGTTAAATACGGCAACCGTCATGGCTTAGTGACCGGTGCTACCGGTACCGGCAAGTCGGTGTCACTGATGGTGATAGCGGAAGGCTTTTCGCGTCTGGGAGTGCCAGTGTTCCTCGCTGATGTGAAAAGCGATATCGCCGGCCTCGCTGTTGCCGGTACTTTGAACGATAAGATCATGCAACGCGTACAGCAGATCGGTGTCGAAGGCTACGTTGACGAACCTAACCCGGTGGTATTCTGGGATCTCTATGGCAAATACGGCCATCCGGTGCGCGCCACTGTATCCGAGATCGGCCCTACCCTGCTCAGCCGTATGCTGGAGCTCAACAATACCCAATCCGGCGTGCTCGATATAGCCTTCAGGCTGGCCGATGACTATGGCTGGCTACTGCTCGACCTTGACGATCTGCGTGCTTTGCTCAGCTTCCTGCATCAGTATGCCTTCAGTCGGCGCAATCCAGCGCGCCCTTTTACGCCTGGAACAGGACGGCGGTGACTGTTTCTTCGGCGAACCGGCGCTGGAACTCACCGACCTCATGCGTACTGACCTTAATGGCCGCGGCATGATCAACATCCTCGTCGCTGATCACTTAATCCTGAAGCCACGCCTGTATTCAAGCTTCCTGCTGTGGTTGCTGTCGGAGCTATTTGAAAACCTGCCGGAAGTTGGCGACCTTGACAAACCCAGGCTGGTGTTTATGTTCGACGAGGCGCACCTATTATTCGACGATGCACCGCCGGCGCTGAAACAACGAGTTGAGCAGGTTGTGCGCATCATCCGTTCCAAAGGCGTAGGAGTGTACTTCTGCTCGCAGTTCCCCGACGATGTACCCGGCGACATCCTTGGCCAGCTCGGTAACCGCATTCAGCACGCATTACGCGCCTTCACTCCGCGGGACCAGAAAGCGGTACGCACGGCGGCTGAGACCTTCGTGGAGAACCCAGGCATAGATGTAGCCAAGGTAATCTCACAACTTGGCACTGGTGAGGCGCTGGTCTCGACTCTGCAGGAGAAAGGCATTCCAATGCCGGTACAACGCACTCTCATCTGCCCTCCGCGCTGCCGCATGGGAGCGATTACGCCGGAAGAGCGTGCTGTAGTGCGTTCTCGCAGTCCTGTTGGAGCTAAGTATGACAATGCAATCAATCGGGAATCGGCGCACGAAATTCTCGCCCGTAAAACGCAAGGCGTGACCGCTTCAGCGCCTGATGCCGCACCCCCCGGCCCTTCCACCCCGCAAACTGAAAAAAGTAGCGACATTGGCGTCAGGCTGAGAGAATGGTTGTGGGGTACCAAGCGTCGTCAGGGGATGATTGAGACTATGGCAAAGCAAACTGCGCGAGCTGTTGGCAGCCAGATCGGCCGGAAAATCCTGCGCGGCGTGCTGGGAGGCATCCTTAATGAATCCCACCGCCGTTAGTGCGGACATCTTGTATCCTGTGGCATATCGCCGCCCCAACAGCCGATGAGGTTAACGGTTGCCTTCGGCTGCCCACTGCTTTATGATCGATTCTCTACCATCATAACTTTAAGATCCCTAAACAGGGAATTGTGAGACCCAACCCTATGTGATTGATTCTCCTGATAAAATGCGGAACACAAAGATACCTCATACAAAGATGATACGTCCGTAACTATTTCCCTGTAGTCTTCTGTTTTAAACCGTGCTACGTCTTTGCAACCGCGTTAAATATCGCGTATGCAATTTCGTTATGGCATATATCAGAATGGTCTTTGATGACCGCATCGGAATTCAGATTATACAGTTTACCCGGCTGGAACTGATAAGAATCCTGGCTGTTAAGATTAAGGAGGATACCTTCACTGGCTTCGGGCGTTTTCTGGGCGCCGTTACGGCCAATGCCACCGTACTTATCATTCTTGTCGCCAAGCGCTGCTGCAATCTGCCCTGCAATTAATGAAGCAAGCGGATACATCTTCCCAACAGCCTTATCATTTCGGGTACAACTGATCACGATCGGTCCTGTTACCGTTTTGTTTATTATCACCCTGCGGAAGAATCCATCATTCACTCCGTCATAATGCTCCGAGAAACCATAATGCGAAAAGGCCGCCTGCAAGAGTGTCATCGTACTCACCTTAACAGGCAATTGACCTTCAGACCCGGCAGCGGCAGCAGTGACCAGGCGGCCACCAAAACTATGACCGATTAAGTGAGTCTTAATATCCGGATTCTGAGCAAGGATTTTTCTGAGCACCTGATTTACTCCCGTACTGCCAACGATACCTGATCGCTCCTTCATCTCATAGTACGTCAAGTAGTTGAGCAAGTTAAGCACACCCGATTTAATTCCGCTAAAGAACTGTATGAGTCCAGCCGCGCCTCCCATGCTTACAGATGAACCGCTCCCGCCTGCTGCGGCCCTGCCGCTTGATATCGGTTTTGACTCCACGATCGGTACAGGCTTACTCAGGCGGTTGATGACCTCATCGCCGGGAAGCTTAAAAAAATCACTCGATGCGTCAATATCTACAGAGGTTTCTTTCGGCAGTATTGAACGCAACAAATCAGTAAACTCTTTCCGGGCTTTCGGGCTATCTTCAAGTTTTGGCACCAACAGCTTTGCCTTATCGAGAACCGCATCTGCCTGGGGATCATCAAATACACCCTTCATTTCTTCAAGCTCTTGCCTGAGGAGATCGTTGGTTATCGGCGATTCAGCGCCTGCAGCGCCGCTTGGAATGAGGTCTTTCTCAGCAAATTTCTTTGAGGGCCAGAGTACAGCCATAATGGCAAACTTACGCGCGTCGATACCGGCCATTATCCCCGAATTTATCACATGGCGCATACAGCCGAAGAACCGCGTATAAAGATTGCGGGCATCGCACATATCATTATTCCATCCATGCGAGATGACGAACAGATCAGAGGTACCGCTTTGTGCGAGAAAATCTATCAATTCTTTCACCTGATTCTGATCATGCACCTCACCCCTCTTGCTAAATTCCACTTCAAAATAAGGAAAACCTTTCAAGTCTTGCATACTATCCTCCCTTCATTATACAGATTGAATAGCCCTCATTAAATCTACAAGGCCGTATCCCTGAAAATATCGCTCACGCTTCAGGTCAGTAGCGGTGGACAGGAATATCTCTTTAACCTTTTCTGGTTGCCCAATGAATTCGCGCCTTATTGAAAGGAATGCGGCAATCACACCCGAGACATGCGGCGCAGCCATACTTGTGCCGCTCTCCTCCAGATAATCGCAATCACCAATCTTTTCTCTCATTTCTGCGCGCCGCTTACCCGCCGCACAGGATAAAATTTTTTCACCGGGAGCTACAAGATCAGGCTTGATCCGTCCGTCGCCAGTTGGGCCTTTCGATGAGAAATAAGAAACACCGTAGACATGCGGCATATCTTTATGCGTCGAACCAACGGTAATCGCAAGCTCAGCATTACCCGGATCATTGATAGTCAAGTCCATACCGGCTGAGATAACTCCCCGAAACTGGCTTTGTGCAACTCCATAACCGGTATTGCCTGCTGCAACGACAACGACAACGCCCGAACGAACGAGTCTGTCTACTTCCACACAGAGAGGGCTCTGTCCACAGGCAAACCATTCAGGCTCAAAGTCATAACCAACGCTCATATTTACTCCATGAATCAGCAGGCGGCGACCATATCCGTTAATCTCCTGTATCATTTCAATTGCCGCTATAAGATTGCTTGCCAGACCATCTCCTTTTTCGTCAAGCACCTTGAGGCTCAAAAGCTTACATTTAGGCGACATTCCCGAAATAGCATCGAGGGTAAGTTCGTTGTAGGATATCTCTCCATCTTCATTGCGCAATCGGGTATACGCCCGGATTTTCTCCGCTTCCCCTTCCTTCCCACCTTTATTCTTAACTCTCATTTCACCCGCGATGATACCTGCCACATGTGTACCATGACCGAAAGCATCTTGCTTCGCATCTTCCGGGTTTGCAGAACCTAATTTGGTGAAATCTGTATGGATGAGCGGATCCTTAAGATTGAGATTATCATGCAAGGTAAAATGCGGATGAGTCGCATCTATTCCTGAATCAAGCACTGCCCACACAATACCCTCGCCATAGGCAGAAAATGAAGTTTGTGCAGCGTCGGCCTTCACGGTACTGATTGATTTATTGATGAGAGATTTAACGGGAAAATCAGGCCAGATATGATAAATCGCCCGTTCCTTTACTCTTGCTCTGCTATCCCGCTTTACCAACTCACGTATCACATCGCCTTCAAGGCTTGCAAACAGGTATTGCTGGCTGCGTTTACTTTTCACCTCGTTGATTCCCTGATGTCCGGGATCTTTATCGTTTCCTATTTCACTGATTATCTCTTTCGTTGTTTTCATAACCCAATCTCTCGCCCCATCACGCCCAGTAGGATGCTCTAAGTTTAAATCAATGATCACCGGGAAGACTTTAGGTTTATGCGCCGGACCTTCTTTAAGTTTCTTCTGCTTCTCTTTGAGCATTTCCTCTCTAAGCATCTCCTCTTTGAGCATTTTGAGAAGCGGTATTGCGATTACCGTTGAATCCAAAGTTTCCGGTGTAAATGGTTTTTTCATAGGATCTTGTTGCGTCAATCCATCCATACCGGTTTTCTGTTTAGCCATAGATATCCTCCGTAATAGACTTCAATACGTAGTCCGTTCCAATTATTATTGGGTAAGAGAAAACTTTTATTTACCAGACGACATTATCTGGCAGCAATGAGGGTGTGAATGTATAATAAAATAGACTATTCTGTCAATAGTAATTTAAAATGAGGAGATTACTATGCATAAAACTGAATAGTAAATATCGCTCTGCATCAGATTCTTGAAATCACTTCAACGGGGGAAATATAGAATGGATATAAATAATACTCCTTTTAGACGGGCGTTTTGGACTTTTTTTGTACTTCTTCAACTTGGCCTTAATGGGAATTCTTTCCACCATTTCGTAGCAACGAAGACCAATGCTACAGGGACAACGGACGTTTTTGTTTTCTCCGCACCTTTGAGAATGATGCTGCATCCTCAGGCGACCTTTTACTTTTCGGGCGTGGCTGCTGTTGCAGTTTCCGGCTACCTGGTAGACTCCGAATAGAGCCCCGAATCATTTCACCCCTTCGGGATTATTTACTTGTGGTTGCGCATTCTCTATAATCATGACAGCCCTCCGGGCTTGCAGTATAGAAATCAACCGTTGAAATACAATATAAAGTGCGTTGATAGTAAATCGACCCTGTTAAAAACCTGATTATTTTAAAATCTCTTTTAAAATATTGCCTACGGGTGACTCCTCGCCCTGTTGGTCTTTATCACCTTTTTTGGGTAATCCTATCTTATCGCCTAATTTTTCCAGTTCTTTCCTGCCATAATATTTCGCCATGGCGCTGGTTATATAGGGTATGTCCAAAATAGGTCTTGGCTTGTTTATACTTCCCGTTACCGTAATGGGAAGCACCATGCGGTTTTCCGGATTAAAGAGGGCATTGAGAGGGTCCGCCTTCTTGGCTAATTTAGCAGAATATTCATGGGAGAGAACAACCTTGCCCTTAAGGTCGAGACTGCTGGTATTATAGTCAATCAACCCTTCTATAAATGCATCAGAATCCGTTGCTTTTGCAGTATGAATATTATGTAACGCAATCTTCTTTACATTGATTTTATTACCGGTCATGGAAAAATCACCATCCAGATAATCAAACCGTGTGACCTTTTGTTTATCCAGTTCACCACCCTCTTTCCCCAGAAATTTAGATACACTCTTTATACCAAAAAGCGCATCCAGGACTGTATCTACAAGATTTACATTCATAATTTCCCCCTGATCGATACGGAATGGCCCACGAGCATGAATCGCTCCTTTCTGGTTATCATCTCCGGCATTGTTTGCTGTGAAAGATCCGGAAAATCTCCCTTTGAATAAACCCTTGTATTGTGTGAGGGTATCTATAGCTTCTGCCACATTCATATTTTCAACAACCGGTTTCACGTTCCATTGAAATTCACGGGGTTTTACTTTACCGTTCATCGAAACGTTTCCCTGGAAGGCATGAACTTGAAATTTACGAATATCAAGCATATCGTTCTGGTAATCAAACTGTGCCTGTATATTCTCAAAAGGAGCAGCCATCACATTCCCCTTCTTGACATCGAGGCTGCCATTGCCTGTGATGTTATTCTGCTTTTTCCCGGCTTGAACTTTCATATCTATAGATTCAAAAAAACTTTGAGAAGTTGTTGCTTTCTGGTTATTATCCGATGTTTGAGATAGATTACACATAAGTCTTGGAGACGAGAACTGCAGATTAACAGAAGCGTCTTCCATCGTTCCTTTCAAAGAGCTCTGAAGAACAAAGTCCCCTTCCGGTTCATACTCTTTCAGTGCAGGAACCAGTGATCCCCAACCTTTCAGGGATGTTTCTCCGGTGCCCATGAGAAGATCAAAATACGGGTTCGTTATACCGGTAATTTTCCCTGATGTCTTGAGAGACAAGGTATGCATACTGATAACACACGGATCTAAATGAATATCATCTCCTGTCTTAGTTACCTTCATAGAAATTTGACAAGGGACAGATTTTGGCTTGTGAAATGTTTCGCCATACATAATCTCAAGGTCTTTCATATCCACGTTACAATCAGCCTTGAGATTATCAATATTTCCTTCCAGAACCATTTGCATGCTTACTAAGCCTAAAAAGCTCATATCCGGTAAAGAGTTCCTGACAGAAAAGTAAGATTTACCTGCATCCGGATTAAATTCATCGAGAGATAATGTAACATCCATAAAAAGCCGTTTTATATCCAGGGTATCGCCTAAAGGACCCACAGTACCCTTAGTCACGAAGTTTTGCTTCGAACTCCCAGGCAGCCGGGCTGTTATATACATTTGAATCGGTTTATTCGTGGATACATCAATGAATTTCATGTCTAATAAATCTATCGTTGTCGTTGTGGTAGTTCCCTGCCGGGTGAACTCATCAGTAAAATCGATATGGCCCTGGTTCACCGTAAATGTAGAAACCAGCAGTCCTGCAAAAAGGTCGCTTCCGCTTTTCACCTCATTTTCACTACCATTCTTTTCATTCTCTTTTTTCTCCGGGCTTTCCGTATCTTCATGCGCTTCTATCCCGGAACCCATCAGGTCTGCGATATTAAGCTCTCCTTTTGAGTTCCTTATCAGTCGTACTACCGGCTTTTCCAGGATTAATTCCTTTACCTGAATTTGCTTTTTTAAAAGGGGAAGTAATTTTACTTTTATCCGCAGGCGTTCTAAATTCAGAAAATCATGGGTACCAAAACCCAGCTTTTCTGCAATATGAAGTCCCTGAATCTCCGCTCCCAGCCCTTTCAAAATGGTGAGTTTTATGCTGTCAAAATCCAAATCTCTCGCCACGTGCGGTTTCGCAATATCGATAATTTTTGCTTTATATTTATTTACATCAATAAGAAATGGCGTAACTACTGCGCCTATCACAAGAATAAAAATCGAACACAGAACAATAATAATGATCTTTTTCATAATTTTATCCTCTATAAATAGGTTGGGTTGTACAAGACAAAACCCAACGACTTTTTTACCCACCCCTAAATCCCCTCCCGAGAGGGGACTTTCTATTCCCCTCTTGGGAGGGGTTAGGGGCGGGTTTATTCTCATATGCATCAAGCTAAGAATAGTGCTCCGTGAAAAAGGAGATATTCCTTTGGAGAAAGAGCAATGTGTGTCCATGTACCCCTCTAATCCCCCCTACCCCCCTTTAAAAGGGGGAAAAGAAGGAAGGATTTTTTCCTGAGAAAAGTTTGCCTGATCAAACATATCAAACTTTTCCCCCTTTTCTAAACTCATCCTTACCCACATCTTTTCAATCTTTTTTTTATGTGTAACTTATCGTATCATTTATGTTTCGTAGTAATTTATACGTTTTCTTTATTTTTTCATT
>NZ_SZPP01000034.1:0-49480 GCF_030263775.1 Candidatus Jettenia sp. AMX1 | reverse complement strand
ACGAGCGGCAAGGGGGCTGTATCCCGGGAAAAGGATATGGTGTGTATTCCAACCGCATCAATATAGCCGAACCCGTCATTTACTGAAGGGGTTCTCAAGGTCCTTTCAGAATGCAGATAAGGTAATTTTTGCGGATATTTATGCAGCCCGTGATAGTGAATATGAGAGGACGGCGATGAACTCGATGAAATTATGTGAGGAGACCCGTACTATGGGTGTTGATGTACGTTATATTCCACACTTAGGCGATATCACAAAAGAGCTTTCTTTCCAGGTAAAACCCGGCGATGTGGTAATAACAATGGGCGCAGGTGATGTAGGAAAAGTTGCTTATGATTTAGTATCAAATTTAGGATAAAAGGCTGTTGGCAAGCAGCCAACATTTCTATGCTTAAATTTCTAAACTCAGGTTTATTTTATTATGATTTGTATTTTTTCATGAGAGTGTTCTCAGGAGCGTGGGATATTTTTCCTAATCTAAGGAGGAGAAGGAAATGTTGAAGAAGTTAGGTCTTAGTGTTGCTTTTGCTGGTGCATTGGTTTATAGTGGTGTATTAAATACCGTATTTGTAAATTCTGTTACAGCGGAGGAAAAAAAGGAAGAAGAAAAGAAGAAGGAAGGTGGGCACTTAATACAGCTCGTAACAGAAGAAAAGAAGGAAGAACAAAAGAAAGAGGGCCACCTTATACAATTAACAACAGAAGAGAAGAAGGAAGAAAAGAAAGAAGGCGGACACTTAGTACAATAAGTGAAGATTCCTTAATTTGTAAGTAGTATTCTCGAAGATAGATAAAAAAGGGCAACTCACTGAGTTGCCCTTTTTTGTTGTTCTTTTCCCAATTAGTTGCTAAAAGCAAAGGCACTTTTCACGACCAGAGAGGAATACCGGACATCATGAAATCCATAAGCCTTTCGTTTTAATCACTTTGATTTTATTATTCATCCCGCTCTTGGTGACTACGGGACTTTTACTGTCCTGGAATTTAGATTTAAAAGAACTGAGGAAGGGTACGGAGGTTTTTCTGCGGCTATTTACGGGGAAATATGTTTATAATGTTCAATATTGATATTGTATTTTTTAATTAATTTATAAATTTCAGCCCTATTACGGTTTGCCATTTTTGAAGCTTTTGAGATATTCCCCTTGCTTATTTTCAGGAGATTTTCCACATACTCATGTTCAAATCTCTCCTTGGCGTCTTTAAACGAGTTGAAGGTACTCTTTGGTGTTACTTCTGCGTTGCTAAACATGTCTTCCGGAGTTATGATATTTTTATTACTCATGATAGTGGCATGTTCAACTTTGTTTTTTAATTCACGTATATTGCCAGGCCAATCATAGAGGGCCATCCTTTGGAGTGTAGCCGGTGTAAATTCAAGAGCATCTTTCTTCAGTGCTTTGCAAAATTCTGTCATAAAATAATTCGCCAATAAAGGGATATCATCCTTCCTTTCCCTTAAAGGGGGAAGATAAATAGGCACAACATGTATGCGATAGAATAAATCTTCACGAAATATTCCTTCCTGTACGGCTTTTTGCAGGTCTGTATTTGAGGCGGCAACAACCCTTACATTGACCTTGATATTTTTTGAGCCGCCAACAGGTTTAATTTCCCTTTCCTGTAATACCCTTAAAAGCTTGACTTGTAATGTTGCTGAAGTATTGCTAATTTCATCTAAAAAAACAGTTCCTCCTTCAGCCCGTGTGAAAAGACCATCCTTTGATTCATGGGCGTCTGTATATGCGCCGCGTATGTGTCCAAAGAGCTCATTTTCCAATAAGCCTTCTGGTATGGCGCCACAGTTCGTTGCGACAAAAGGACCCTTCGACCGGTTACTGTTGTGGTGGATAGCCCTTGCAATCATCTCCTTACCTGTGCCACTCTCTCCATAAATGGAAACAGTACAATCAGTTTGGGATATTTTTATGACCCGTTCGAAGATTTCCTGCATTTTTTTATTCTGGGTGATAATGTTCTTAAAGTTGTATTGTTCATTGAGTTTACTTCTGAGCTGTTCGATTTCCCGGGTAAGCCTTTGTTTTTCAAGGGCATTCTTGATAAGGATGGATAGTTCTTCATTATTAAAAGGTTTCGTTATATAGCTATACGCTCCTTTGCTCATGGCTTCAACTGCGCTTTCAATGCTTCCATGTGCCGTCAGGATAATAATGGGAAGTATTGGATTGCAACCCATGATTTCTTCCATCAGTTGGATTCCGTTTTCTTCAGCTAATCGCAAATCAAGGATAACGAGGTTAAAAGCAGTAGTAGATAATGCTTTTTTGGCTTCTTTGCTATCCTTTGCTGTTGTAACATGATAACCTAACGCTCTTAAACGCATCTGGATAACTTCCAGAATATTTGTGTCGTCATCAATAACTAATATTTTCTCATTTAGCATAATGTTATTTTGTAGAAACTATTCTGCCTCCTGTTTTTTTTCAGTTATGGTACCGTTTCCCTGTTTTACTTCTGATGGATTTACTGGTATTGTGTCTTTAATACTCGTATCGACTTGTTTCTTTTTCTCTTCCATTTGCACGTCTACTTCCCTGAGTTTTTCTATATCTTTTTTGAGGAGTTCAATTTTAGAATCAGCGCTGTAGAGTTCATCAGAAAGTTTTCCAATCTCTTGGTCTTTCACGGAAAGGCGCTCTAGCAGATCTGTTTTTTTGAGCTTTTCAATCTCATCTCTGAGCGTTTTAATTAAATGATCTGATGTTTTCAGTGTGTCGGTAAGTTTCCCAATTTCCTGATCTTTCGAAGAAAGACGGTCTAAGAGGTCTACCTTTTTGAGCTTTTCAATATCATCCTGGAGTGTTTTGATTGTCGTTGAGGCAGTACGGAGTTCATCGGTAAGCTTTCCAATCTCCTGATCTTTCCAGGAAAGACGATTGAGAAGATCGTTAATAGTTTTTTCTTTAACCTGAAGATCTGTTTTGATTATTTTAATTTCTTCATTTTTTTTGCTTAATTCTCTTTTCGCTGACAGGCTGGCGCATCCGGTATTCATAAGAACTGGAAAAAACAAGAGTAAGAAAAAATAATATTTTTTCGTTCTTACTATATTCATAGGGTTTATTCTCCAATGAGTTTTCTGTTAAATTATCTTAACTGTTTAAGTGTAGTTGTATTTTAGTGGCAGTGTGAAATGAAACGTAGTGCCTTTTTGTTCTCCATTGTTTTCTACCCAAATTTCACCTCCGTGATCAAATACGATCTGTTTTGCAATAAAGAGTCCTAACCCGGTTCCCTTCGTACAACCTTTTCCTTTATTATCCACCTGTTGAAATTTATCGAAGACTTTTTCGTGATATTCTACCGGTATTCCAATCCCGGTATCTGATATGCTGACTTGAATAAAAGAATGCACATTATTCATCTGGTTTTTTTCTCCATGACCAGGGGAAAAACTACGGGCATTTACCTCTTTTACTTTTATTGTGACAGTGCCCCCTGATGGAGTAAATTTAATGGCGTTGCTAAAGATGTTATCTATTACCTGAGCAATTTTATCATGATCTAATGAAATTTCAGGAATAGAAGTCCCATTTATATGCTGAAAGGAAATGTTTTTACGTTCCGCAAGAAAGCGTAGTTCGCCAATGCTTTTACGAATGATATCATGGATATTTGAGTATTGAAAATTATATCTCATCAATCCTGCTTCTACCCGGGAAATATCCAGGATGTCATTAATCATTAATGTAAGCCGGTGTGTGCTCTCCTTTATAATATTAAGGAGTTTAATTTGTGGTTCAGAGACTTGGCCGGCAATTTTATCGAGCATGAGCTCATTAGCTTCCCGGATAGCAGTTAAAGGGGTTTTCAGATTATGTGAGATACTGGAAATAAACTCCGATTTCAGGAGATCAAGTTCTTTCAGTCTGTTACACATCTGATTGAACGCAGTCCCCAAAGTACCAATCTCATCTGTGGATGAAACTGCGATCCGATAATCTAAATCTCCCTGAGAAATGCGTTCTGTTGCTTCCTGCAATGTTTTTATGGGTAAACATATACTGCGGGTAAAGAAATAGGAGAATATCGTTCCGAATAAGATTGCAGATAAGATTAAAGAAAGGGCTACTTTGGTAGATTTGTGCACGATTATTTGTAATAATTCAATCTTTTTAATTAATGCAGTCTGTTGAGACAGGATTATTGTATTGATAGATTTAGTAATCTGTTCAAGGGTATTTTTCTTTTCTTCTTCATAGCGGGCATCAGGTGGAATGATATTGTCTTTACCTACGAGAATAAATTCCTTAGAAACAATTGCAATGTATTTATTATAAAATTCTTTTATCTTATGTATTAATACTTTTTCTTCTCCGGTTATATATTCTTCCAGAGATTGAAGCCGGTCAAAGAAATCTATTTTTTTCTTATCAAAGAGGTTTAAAAAAGCCTGGTCATTTGTAATCAGGTATTTTTTCTCATTTCTGACCTGCTCGAGAAGGCTATCTATCAGCTTTTCTCCATTCTCTATGGAAGGGATATCGGATTTCATAACTGAGTCGGTAACTTTCTTCAGAAAATTCAGGCGAAAGATTAAATAAAAACTTGTTGATAACATAAACAGCGTAATTATTATGTAACCGAAGATAATTCGTCTCCACAGGCTATTTTTTATCATAATTTTTTGCTTACTATACTTTACATCAAAAAGTTATACATAATTTTGATTCAAAAATTTGATTTGGATTTGGAATAGAGTTACCTATAGAAAATATTTTTTGTATGATAATTCCGTTATTCAAAAGATGTAAAAAAGACCTATACAACGAAATGCAAGAATAAATAATGCAGCATTTTATCTCATTGAGAAATTTTTATCAAGGATTAATACAAGAGAGAAAATATATAATTGCGCTGTTACTAAGGTTTCTGATATAGTATTTTTTTTATGGACTCTTATCGTAATTATAGTTCTGTTTATTTCCTCAGCGAATTGGGAGATAATCCTAAAATAGTTCTTTTCATGTGAGGAGAAACGGTGGAGGTATCTGAGAAATTTCTACAAACAGCCCTTGATGGCATTCATGATTGTATTAATATTATAAATAAAGATTTTCAAATCATATTCGTAAATGAAGCTGCAAGTAAGATGGGTGGGAAGAAACGGCAGTCGATGTTGGGAAACAAATGTTATACACAACTATGGGAAAAAAGTGCTCCTTGTGAAAGCTGCGCAACTGGAAAGGTCTTTGAAACTGGTAAGTCTCAACAGGTAATTAAATGGGAAACGGGATTTGATGGTAAGAAGTATTGTATGGAGCATTTTGTATTCCCTATTGCAGACAAAGAAGGAAATGTGGAGTATGCCGTAGAAATTTTTAGGGATATTACCGAAAGAAAATTATTCGAAGAAGAGCGGGAACAACAACGACTGGAGCTGGGTAAACGAATACGTGAACTTCGGCATGCCTATGAAGAGCTTGAATCTTTGCAAAGTCAACTCCTGCAAACGGAAAAAATGGCTTCTATTGGTCTCATTGCATCAAGTCTTGCTCATGAACTAGATACACCTCTTGCAACGATTTCCGGTTACTGTGAATTATTGGCAGAGGATACCCCTGATGAAAAGTTATTAGGGCGGATTAAGACCATTTCCGAACAGATAGTAAAATGTCAAAAGACCATCAGAAATCTGCTCGATTTTTCAAGAAAATCTAATTATGAAAGAAAATTGTGTAATATTCATCATTTAATTAACAATACCTTGTCGCTTATTGAACATCGTTTGATAATCCGTAAAATAAAATTACACAAAATTTTTAATGATAAGGTGCCTCTGTTATTCGTGGATGGAAATCAAATTCAGCAGGTAATTTTAAACCTTATCAATAATGCAGTAGATGCCTTACCGAAAGGAGGAGATATAGGTATCGAAACCAGGATAAATACAGAACCGAAATCTGTTGATATTGTCTTTGAGGATAACGGATTCGGTATATCTGATGAAGACCAAAAACATATCTTCACCCCTTTTTTTACCACGAAAGAACCTGGTAAAGGGACGGGATTAGGATTATCGATTTGCAATAATATAATCTTAGCCCATAATGGTAAAATAGTGTTAGAGAGTAAGGCAGGCACTGGTACGAAATTTATTATATCACTGCCAATATGAGTAGTAATTGAGGTAAGGGATAAAAGTTTTGAAGAAGATATTAATTGTAGATGATGATATAGCAATGGGGGAGATGTGTAAGGAACTCCTCAAGAGCAGGGGATATGTATCGGACGTTGTTGCAAGCAGTAAAGAAGCCATTGAAAAGATATCTATGGATGGAATATATACTATTGTCCTTACTGATTTAGTTATGCCAGAAATGGACGGTATAGAAGTCTTAAAGAAGGTTAAACAGCAAAATCCACATATCGATGTAGTTGTCATGACCAGTTATGGCACTGTTACCAATGCCGTAGAAGCTATGAAACTCGGCGCTTCGGATTATATTACGAAACCGTTCAAGCGCGATGAACTTATTATTATTATTGAAAAGATATTACAAATGCAGCGACTGGAAGGGGAAGTGGACCGGTTACGCTCAGAACTCGGTGAAAAATATACCTTTGGTAATATTGTTGGTGAAAGTGTAAAGATGAGAAAGATCTATGAAATTATATCAAACGTATCTAATACGGAAGCTAATATCCTGATTCAGGGAGAGACAGGAACAGGCAAGGAATTGGTAGCAAGGGCTATTCATTACAATAGTACTCGTAAGAATTATCCTTTTGTAAAGGTAGATTGCGCTGCCTTGTCAGAGACGTTATTGGAGAGTGAACTCTTTGGCCACGAGAAAGGGTCATTTACCGGAGCAACAAAAGATAGAATTGGTCGTTTTAGAACAGCAGATCGAGGTACCATATTCTTAGATGAAATCGGCAATATTCCTATGACGGTTCAGGCAAAATTACTTCGTGTTTTGCAGGATAGTGAATTTGAGGCGGTAGGAAGCGACCAGCCGGTAAAAGTGGATGTACGTATTGTTGCCGCAACCAATGCAGACCTTGAGGATCGTGTTGAAAAAGGCTTATTTCGCAGGGATCTCTTCTATAGGTTGAACGTTATTCGTATTTTTCTTCCTTCTTTAAGAGAGCGTATGGACGATATCCCCATGCTTGTTTCACATTTTCTTTCTATCCATAATACAAAGAATAGGAAAACAGTAGAAGGGATTTCGCGTGAAGCGCTAGGTAAACTCATGTCATATGCCTGGCCAGGCAATATACGAGAGCTGGAAAACGTTATCGAACGTGCGGTAATTCTTTGTAAAGGAAAGATGATTGAGCCTGTAGACATCCCTTTGTATCAGGAAAAGACAAGTTTTAAACAGGACTTGTCCGGAAAGTCCCTTCAGATATTAATGGATCAGGTTGAGCGCCAAATAATTGTTAACACTATGGAATTGGTGGAGGCAGATAAGGAACAAGCTGCTAAAATACTCCAAATCTCACGTGCCAGTCTTTATAATAAAATAAAAAAGCATAAAATTACTGAATTGTTGTAATCTCATATAATTCAATAATCCAAACTTATGGAAATTCTACAAAACTTTAACATGGAACATGTATATAACTATCTCCTCGCTTTTATACCAATTTTTGTTGCAATCGATGTCATAGGGGTATTGCCTATTTTTATGTCACTGATGGATGGTATAAAAAATCCGCTCAAGACAAAAATTATTAATCAATCTATTATCACCGCTCTTTCAGTGAGTGTTAGTTTTATAGCTATTGGTAAGTTTGTTTTTTCTGTATTGGGAGTTGAAATATATGATTTTAAAATGGCTGGAGGACTCTTATTGCTTGTTTTTGCCATTAATGATTTGCTTTTTGGAGAGAAAGAAAAAAGGGTTATGACCTCAACCATAGGGGTAGTCCCTTTAGGTATTCCCCTTGTTGTAGGACCGGCTGTTTTGACCTCAATTATTATTACGATAGATACTTATGGTTACATTCCCACAATGGTTTCACTCCTGGCAAATCTTTTTATTGTGTGGATTGTACTCTTGAAATCTGATTTTATATATCGACTTATGCGTGAAGGGGGTTCAAAGGCCTTTGCAAAGGTTGCCTCTCTGTTACTGGCAGCCATAGCGGTGATGATGATTAGACGGGGGGTAAAAAAGAAGTAATTTGACTTTATGAGCCAAAATATATTAAAATTTGGAGATTGTTATTTTAAATTTTTTTATAGGAGAAACTAATGATAAAGGGATTTACCAGGCAGATGGGAATTGTAATGAGTGGAATACTATGCATTCATTTAAGTGTTTTCGCTGCCGAAACAGAGACAAAAAAACCTTCTGCATCAGCAAAAAAAGCTACTGAATCACCTAAAAAGGAAGCCTCTGCATCTAAACAAAAAGAGGCTGCGCCTGCCAAAAAGGAAAAAGACGCAAATAAAGACTCAAATAAGGTTGCTGCAACAGTAAATGGCGAGGCAATTACCCAGGGAGAGGTTAATAAAATACTCAATAGGTTCACAGATAAAATAGATAAAGAGCAAATTCCCGTAGTGACTAAACAGATACTCGATGGTTTGGTTACCCAAAAACTCATTATGCAATTTATTAAGGATAAAAAGATTGAAGTAAGTCAGGCAGATATAGATGCAGAATTGGAAAAAGTAAGGAAGGACGCTGAGTCAAATCCAAGTTTACAGGGTCAAACGCTGGAGCAAATACTTGCATCTCATGGAGGTAGCATTGATGATTTAAAGAGGGATATAAAGATATCACTTTCCTTGGAAAGGTATTTTGGGAAGGATATTGATGACCAGAAAATAAAGGCATATTTTGAGAAGAACAAACATAATTATGATGATACCGAGGTAAAGGCAAGTCACATCCTGGTGGATACACGGAATATGAAAACAGAGGAAGAACTGGCACAGGCAAAGGAAAAAATCAGCAAGGCAAAGGCAGAAGTAGATGCAGGAAAAGACTTTGCAAAAGTTGCAGAGCAGTATTCCGATTGCCCGTCTGCAAAAGAAGGTGGAGATTTAGGGTTCTTTAAGAGAAAGGGAAAAATGGTTGAGCCATTTGCTGCAGCGGCATTTGCGCTCAATGTCGATCAGGTAAGTGAACCCATAAAGACAGATTTCGGGTATCATATCATAAAGGTGACAGAAATAAAAAAGGGAGAAGAGATTAATTTCGACGATATAAAGCAAGATGTTAAAATGGATATGATGTCGGAAAGCCTTAATGTTACGTTAGCACAACTGAAACAAAATGCTAAGATAGATATTAAGACTAACTAACAGATAAACAGATACCCTTTATTCTTTTCTCATACAGGATTTTCATGAAAAAAGCTTCCCGTTCCAAACAGGATGGGAAGCTTTTTTTATATCTTAAATCCTGACTGATATTTAATTTGATTTTTTAGTCTCAGTATATTATCTTAGCTATATACTAATTAAGCTCTCCTAGTGTAAGTAGATAGAACAAAATTTACAGGAATAATAATTTTGACTATCTCATCGGTATGTGATATATTCCTCCATAATTAATTCAGATAATTGCGAATAACCTATTCAATTGTACTGATATTGAAAAAGGAGGTGTTAGTTATTATGGTAGCAAAGAAAAAAATTACGAATAAACTGGTATTGAATTCCTTTTTCAAGATAATCACTATTGATGGGAAGGCAGAACAAATAATAACAAAGATTAGAAGGACAATTTTTTTTGATAATGAGGATAGTTTTCCCTTTTCTAAGATAAAAAGAGTAGAGGTTGTAAAAGAGATACTTGACTCCGTGCCGGATAACTATATACGATACTTAGTCTTGCTCCGTTTAACGGACGGAAAAAAGATGTTGATAGATGAAGTGGGTGAATCCTCTAACCGGGGTGGTCTTAAGGAAATGAAAAATCTCGGGAAAAAGATTAGTATGATTACCGGTAAAGAGCTTAAAGTTTGTGAAGAATAAAAAAATGCGTATCTTTAAATCAAGGATGGTCAATCATGAGGAGGTCTCTTTATGAAATACATAAAATGGTGTGCAATTGCAATCAGTATAATTATATCAGGGATACCAGCTTTATCAAATGCATTTGATATTCAGTTAACCCCTGAACAGATACAGGAGGCGGATGAATACGGTAAAAAACATAAAGGGAAGGATATTTTTTACAGTGATACCGTAAAACAGGCCTGTTTTGGAGAGTATCCAAAAGGACCAGGAGGCCTGATAATGAGCAAATATATGAGAATTGCAGTTACTTCGGCTATGCATGCAATGAAAGAAAAAACCCTTACTGCCGAAGATATAAAAGAGATTCAGCATTCCACGACGTTCAATGTTGTAGTAAATATTGATGAGGATATTCAGGCTCTGGAAGACGTTCAGATTATGTTAAAGCAAGGAACAAATATTATACTGCCGCAAAATACGGAGTTTGGTATGAAGTATAAAGACAGGCGGCAGAGTGTCGTTGGTATTTTTCTCTATGATAAAATAAATCCTAATGCAGATACAACTATTCTTATTAAAACGAGAAAGGATCAGAAAGAATATAAGATTGATTTTTCTGATGTAAAATGATTAACACTTTAGAAAATAAACAGATCGGTCCGAGAAGGACATTGAGGGACAAGCTTTTCGATTATTCCTGTCAAAAGATAGGAAAAGAAAAGACAAAATTCCTCTTTAAATTATATGATTTAGGGCGGTTTGATCTTTTTGGTAAACCCAAAGGCGCCATTGGCGCAATTGATATCACCAATCGCTGTAATCTCCGTTGTAAGCATTGCTACTTTTATGCACATGATTATGAGGGGCGGCCAGAGCTTACCGATGATGAGTGGATAGGAAAATTGGAAAGTTTAAAAGAGACAGATTTTCCCTTTTATCAATGCTCCTGGATTGGCGGCGAACCCTTACTGAGAAAAGATTTGATAGAACGTGGGATGAAATATTTTAAGTCGAATCTGATAGCTACAAATGGCACGATTGAACTTCCTTATTGGCCTGATGTTAACTTCTATATATCGGTGGATGGCAAAAAGGATACCCATGATGCCATTCGTGGAATGGGTTGCTATGATAGGATAAAAAAACATGCTAATAGGCCTGAATTAAAGATCTCTGTATCTATGGTAATTAATACGATGAATTACCAGGACATTGAGTATTTTCTGGAAGAATGGAAAGATGTTGGCGTTAAAGGATGTTTATTTCAGATATATACCCCCATAAAAGGATTGAAAAATAATGATCTCTGGCCAGGTTGGAGATTGCGCGATGAAATATTAGATAAACTGCTGAGATTGAAAGATGAGAAATATGGCGATTTTATCGGTGTTCCTAACCTTGTTCTTAAACTTATGAAGTCTGATAAGTGTAAAGAAATTACGAGAAATTGTGTTTTTAAAAAGGTCTCCTTTTGTCTGGATCCTCAAGGCCAAATAAAAAAACCATGTATGATGGGACCGCAAGCTGATTGCTTGCGGTGCGGATGTGTACTTCCTTTCCATATGTGGGCTCTTGAAGATAAATGGCTCATGGCAAGAGAGCTTCTCATGTCATTGAGGCGGAAGATTGGCAAAAGAGTACTACGGTAAGATTGCAGAGTTTATTATTTTCCTCTTACAAATATTTATGGGGACCCATAGTTGAACTATCATCAATGGGTTTTATTTCTTTCTCTCTTCTTTCAATAAGCCATTTTGTAAACCAATCCGATTCCTTCATGATAATACTACCAAGAATGGCGCTAAACAATACGTAGAATCCGGTAAGACATTGTAGAGGATAAGGCAGGTTGTGATTCATTGCAATGGCCCCTGCCAGGATGATTGAGAATTCTCCCCTGGGGATAAGACTAAAACCAAGCCTTAAACCGGCCTTTTTACTTAAGGCGTATTTTTTACCAATAAGGTAGCCACCAAAGACCTTACTGAAAGAAGAGAGAATAAATATAAATATTGCCATCGGAATGAGGTTTCCGAAATGTTTGTAATCAATCGACATTCCAAATGCAACGAAGAAGATTGCTGTGGAAAATTGTTGAAATGGTTTGATTGCCTCTGAGATCCTGTGTCTTTGTTTCGTCTCCGATAGTAGCAATCCGGCAAGGAATGCACCTATTGCCTCAGAGAGTCCTATTTTTGCCGCAGCGCCTGCTGAAAGTACAATAACCGACAGAATCAGGATTACAAATAATTCCGTATGATCGATATCAATAATCTTATCGATATATTTTTTTGAAGTTCTCGCTAGTATGATAAAGAACATAAAAAAAGCAGAAGTCTTCAGCATAACGAAAAAGATACTCTTTGCGTCTATTTTACCATAATTAACAATGCCGACAATGAATGCAAGGAATGTGGCAATGAACATGTCTTCAAAAATCAAGATATTAAGAATATATTCCGTTTCCGGATTTGCTGAACGCTTTAAATCAATAATAGATTTGGCCACAATTACGGAACTCGTTACATAAACAATTCCTGCAAGTAAGAGTGATTGGATGAGATCATATCCCAGCAGCCATCCTATTAACAGGCCAAGTGGAAAGTTAAGTATAAAATCATAAATTCCTGTATAGAATATCTTTTTCTGGTTATTCACGAGACTGCCAACTGAAAATTCAAGACCAAACATAAAGAGCATAAAGATAATGCCCAGGGTGGCGATAAACTCTGTTATAATAGTAACAGGGAAAAAATTCTGAAGAATCATGCCGACTATAATGAAAATTGCGGTGAGAGATTGATTGATCTTGGTAGCTAAAAAGCCAGCAAAAAATAGGGCGAGGAGGGAGATGCCCAGTACTAATACGCTTTCATTGACGATCATTTTCTACCGGTTGTTTGATATCAAAGGTTGATATAAAGTTTTTAATCTGTTCATTATTTCCTATAATAATAATAGTATCATGAGGTTTAATAACCTCATGAGGTGGAGGGTTGGGAAGTACCGTTTCACCTCTGATAATGGTAGTAATGGATACCCCTGTCATTTTTCGAATGTCCAGCTCCTCAATCTTTTTATTGGCTAATAGTGAGTCGGGTGTGACCTTGATCCATTCCATAGTTACATTTTTCATCATGAGCTTTTGCTTTTCTTCAATGACTGGCTGGAAATATGTCCCGGCGAGTATTGCGCCAATTTGACGAGCCTCTTCGTCGGTTAGTCTCGTTACCGAGATAGGCTCATCGCTATCTTTGGTAAATTTAAAGACCTCTCTCTCTCCTGAAAAGTGAATTACTATAACTAATTTATCATTTGAATCTAACTCCAAGGTAAATTTTTTGCCTATACTCGGTAGATCACTTTCCTTGATCTCTGACATATAATCTCCCTTCTTTCAACATATCCCGGTTTTATAAACAGAAAAACATCTCTAAACGTTCCCATATTAAGCATGGTATTTTAAGATTCCAAGAAAAGATTCTGCTACCTTATTATACCAAACTTTAATTCCTTGATTAATAGAATCTTTTTACATATTATAATACCTATATATTTTTTATTTTAACAAAGACGGTTGATTATGGGAAACGGCTTAATACTAGTAAATACAGGTGATGGAAAAGGCAAGACTACGGCTGCATTAGGGCTTGGTCTCCGGGCTACCGGACATGGTATGAAAGTGCTTATGCTTCAGTTTATTAAAGGAGCATGGCATACCGGTGAACTTGAAGCAATGAAGCGATTAGAACCAGGTTTTCGGATTGTTCAGTTAGGCCTGGGATTTATCCGTAAGGAGGGTCTGCCGGGTACCCCCTATACGGATGAGATTATTGAAAATGCAAAAGTATCATGGGATTATGCAAAACAAGAAATCTTTTCTGATTTGTACGATGTTGTTATTCTTGACGAAATCAATAACATGACCAGCTACGGCCTTTTAGACGCTGAAGATATACTAGCAGCATTGAAGGAGAGGCCGAAAAGATTACATGTGATTCTTACAGGGCGCAACGCTCATAGCAAAATTATTGAGCTAGCCGATATAGTGACGGAAATGCACGATATTAAACATTGTTACAAAAAGGGTATTAAAGCCCAAAAAGGTATTGAGTTTTAAGAGTAAATTTGTGGCGGAATCCAAATTACAGGTAATATTACTACAGTATACACCGGATCCTGAAGAAATAATAGCTCAGGCAGCTAAGCTATGCTATAGTCCCGCTTCTGTTGCTGAATTGAAAAACCAGATTAAGAACAAGGACCAAGCAGGTTTTATTGAAAAATTGATCGATATGCGTCATCTCTCGCCTATAGAGCATGTTACTTTTACTTTCGGTGTAGAAGGTATCTCACGCGCCTGTTCTCACCAGATCGTAAGGCATCGCCTGGCATCTTACTCCCAGCAGAGCCAGCGATATGTCGGACAGCAAGGTAAGGAAAAGGGAGGATTTCATTTCATTGTTCCTCCTAGTATAGAAAAAATAGGCAAAAGAGAGTGGTTTCTTGAAAAGATGAAGGTCATTCAGGAGTGGTATGATGAGCTTGCAGGTGCATTTGAGACTAACGGAGAAAGCGCCCTTGAGGATGTCCGTTTTTTATTGCCGAATGCTGCAGAGACAAAGATTATCATTACTATGAATGCCCGTGAACTGTTACATTTCTTTCAGGTACGTTGCTGTAATCGCGCCCAGTGGGAGATAAGGGCTATGGCAACGGAGATGCTCCGTCTCGTTAAACAAGTTTCTCCCCATATTTTCAAAGAAGCAGGTCCAGGTTGTGTACATGATACATGCCCGGAGGGACAGATGACGTGTGGTCAAATGGATGATGTTCGGGAAAAGTTTAAAAACCTCTTATAGAATTTTTTCCATTCATACTATAGAGTTACCAGGGCCCTGTGCTTGATCGATACTTTAAAGTTGTATTCAGGGGGGCTTTTTCAAGCTGTGTAGGTTGGGTTGAGGAACGAAACCCAACCTCACGAGTTTAAAATCTATAATTTCCACCAGCAATAGCAGGCACTATGGATATATAATCGCCGTCTTTTATCGGTGTATTTAAATTACCCATAAACCGGATATCTTCATCATTGAGATAAAAGTTGATAAATCTTCTGATCTGACCATCGCCATCGCAGATTCTTTCTTTAATCCCTTTATAATTAGCTTCAAGATTTTCAATAATATCCTTAATATTTTTCCCATCCACCTTCACCTCATCAGCTCCCTTAGTAACGGCTCTTAGTGGTGTTGGGATACGTACAGTTACTGACATTCTTAATACTCCTTTCAGATTTAATAGGTAAACTTTAATGTACAGCAGACATTTTCTCTTCCATAATGGCATCAAATTCAGCGAGAGAAGGATTGATAATTTTTGGAATTTCTAACTTATTCAGTACTGCCTCCTGGGTTTTTAATCCATTTCCTGTAACACTAATTACAATAGATTCATTCCGGGGAATCTTGCCTTGCTCGATGAGTTTTTTTGTGACTGCTACCGTTACACCGCCGGCTGTTTCTGTAAAAATACCTTCAGTTCTGGCAAGCAATTTAATGCCTTCCACGAGTTCATCATCCGTTGCATCTTCTGCCCATCCGCCTGATACATTAATGGTTTTCACAGAATAAAATCCATCAGCCGGATTACCAATTGCAATTGATTGCGCAATTGTCTTTGGCTTTACCGGTTTTATTATATCGGTTTCCGCCTTGACTGCTGTGGTTATGGGAGAACTTCCTGTAGCCTGGGCGCCATGTAATTTTGTATCTGCTGTATCAATAAGCCCTAATTTTGCAAACTCTTTAATGGATTTTTCTATCTTCGTAATTAAAGACCCGCCTGCCATGGGAACGATAATATGTCTCGGTACTTTCCATCCGAGTTGTTCCATGATTTCATATCCATACGTTTTCGATCCCTCGCCATAGTAAGGTCTCAAATTTACATTCACAATGGCCCATCCATATTTATCGGCAATTTCTGAGCAGAGTTTATTTACATTATCATAGTTTCCTTTAATTTTTATTACGTTCGTGCCGTAGATTAATGTTCCGATAATTTTGCCTTGTTCAAGGTCGGCTGGCATAATGATATAACTTTCCAAACCTGCTTGTACAGCTTGAGCAGCGACTGCATTTCCCAAATTTCCTGTTGTTGCACATCCTACCGTCTTATACCCAAATTCTTTTGCTTTTGTCAAAGCCGTTGAGACAACCCGATCTTTAAAAGAAAACGTAGGGTAATTTACCGAGTCATTTTTTACGTATAGTTCTTCCACTCCCAGAACTTTTGCCAGATTGTTTGCTTTGATTAAAGGTGTAAAACCAACTTGAGCGCCGACAGTTGGTTCTCCGTCAATAGGAAGCAACTCCCGATAACGCCACATCGTTTTACCACGAGATTCTATGACTTTTCTCGTAAGGACTTTCTTGATTTTATCATAATCGTAATCGACTTCTAAAGGACCAAAGCAAAAGCTACACACATGCAACGGCTCTTTTGGATATGCCTTGCCACACTCCCGGCATTTTAGACCTTTTACAAATCCCATCATTTGCCTCCATTAAATTCAGCAAATAAAAAAGCCTCTTTCTATTACATAAGATAGGAAGAGGCTTTTCTACGTCCCTATCTTATCTTTTCCCAAATCATGAGACAGGAATTAGCACCAGCATCCTGCCTAGCTTATTTACTAGACAAGACCGGTTGCTGTGGCTTCACAGGGCCAGTCCCTCTGCCACTCTCGATAAGACGAATAAAACTTATCACATAATAACGAAAAAGTCACATTCTGTCAATTAATTAATTTAATGTATCAGAACAAGGGATTTTTGTTTGCAATTTCGGTTTAATCGTGGACGATTGAACCAGCGAATTAGCAAAGATTAAAGAAAGCTGGAAATGTTTCCAGAGCGTAAGTCTTCTGATAACTCTTTTGAAGGGGTATTGGTATAGAAAAGGGCGTGAAATCTTTACTCAGAAGCCGGTATACCGGAGCAAGCGAGATGAGGAATTTCCATGGTTGTTGTAGAGGCAGGTTTCAAACCTGCCCCTACGGGTGTTTGCCATTACCCTGTACGATTTTTGGAGATGAAATTTTCATTAAAAATCATACAGAGCTAGCTTAAACTGTTTATAACAATACCTGTGATTAATTTTGGGTAAAAATAGGTTGATTTTGGAGGCATAACCTTTCGTTCTATGGCAATTTCTTTTACCTGTTCGATAGGGGTTGGCTTCAGAAAGAATGCCAATTGATATTGACCTGATTTTACAAATGCTACAGCTTCTCTTTCATCCTTTACATATTTTACATAGTCTTTTAAGGTAACATCGCTGGCGTTTATCCCTAATATCTTATTGATAATCATGCCATGCAGTATACCAGTATCGATATGCTTCCATTCCGGATGATCATTGGCGAAAACCGTATCTAACAATTTCTGATTACTTAAGTGTAATGTATAATATGCATCTTTCTGGCCAACATACATGCCGAAGGTATGGCTTTTCGTTTCAGCATGTAAGTGTGATATAAAATCCTCTATCTTATACCTGCTGTCGAGCGGCACAACGGTAAAGGCCTCCTGTATTGACCGAAGGATATGATCAAAGCGATAATCTTTTATGTTACGGATGAGGCGATGAGCCGGGAGTACTTTTAACCCGTGGTTATTCATCGACACACACATCATCATTACATAATCTAAGGGTAAATCATTTCCAAGCCCACTCTGTTCCTTACGCATTTGCTCCCGGTAAGTTAATGAAGTCTCGTAACGATGATGTCCGTCAGCAATAAAGAGTGGCTTTTCTTTCATAAGTGAGATCAATCTGTCAATAATAGTATTTTCCTTTATGATCCAAAGCTTATTTTTTACACCACCATCATCCACAAAATCTACTTTTGGCTTTGCGATAGTAATCGTAGATAAATAGGTATCAATTATGTTATTTTCATCGGGAAAGAGTGCGAATATAGAACTGAGATTTGCCTGGCAGGATTGGATAAGTTTTAAACGATCTGCTTTAGGACCAGAAAGAGTTTGCTCATGGGGATAGATATGTCCTTTATCAAAAGGTTCTAACTTTACCAGCGCAATAAAACCTCTACGGGTTATCCATGTATTGCCGGATAGAAATTCCTGATCATAAATATAAATTGCGGGAGCATCCTCTTGTTTGAGTATCCCATTTTTCTTCCAGGTATTCAGGAATTCAGCCGCACGGGTATACTTGTTGACTTTTTCTGTATCGCCGGAAATATCCTTTCCCAGATCCAGGCGAATAATATTATTCGGATGAGCCTGATAATACCGCTCCTGGTCTTGAGGAGAAATCACATCGTAAGGCGGTGTTACAACAGAGGAAATATCATGGATAATATCCTGGTTGAACCGTAATCCTTGAAATGGTTTTATAATGGCCATAGAGTAATCAGGTACCTTCCTCCCATGAAGCGAGATACTTTTCTTGTTCTTTTGTAAGGGTATCAATGGAAATTCCCATAGACTTCAATTTTAAATTCGCAACCCATTGATCGATTTCTTTGGGAACATCATAGACTTTTGGAACTAACTTACCCTTATTTTTTACTGCATATTCTGTAGCCAGCGCCTGAGTCGCAAAACTCATATCCATTACGCAAGCCGGATGACCTTCTGCTGCGGCAAGATTAATGAGGCGGCCCTCGCCGAGAAGGTAAATTGATTTATTGTTCCTGAGCATGTATTGATCTACACCATTACGGACATCTTTATTAACGCTTGTAGACAGAGCCTCCAGAGCGCCAATATCCAATTCTACATTAAAGTGGCCGGAATTACAAACAATGGCTCCATTCTTCATGATCTCAAAATGCTCCTTCCGGATCACATGGAGGTTTCCTGTTAATGTGCAGAATACATCTCCTACCCTGGCTGCTTCCAGCATGGGCATTACCATAAAGCCATCCATTGCTGCCTCCAGAGACCGAATGGGATTGATTTCGGTAACTACGACATGCGCCCCCATACCTTTTGCCCGCATAGCAAAACCTTTTCCACACCATCCATAACCAGCGACAACAACTGTTCTTCCGGCAAGGAGAAGGCTGGTAGCGCGAATAATTCCATCAATGGTGGACTGTCCTGTCCCGTAACGGTTATCAAAAAGATGTTTTGTGTCGGCATTATTTACAGCAATGACGGGGATCTTCAGTGATCCGTCTTTTTCCATAGCCTTTAATCGTATTACACCTGTTGTTGTCTCTTCCATGCTACCGCAGAGTTGTGGAATGAGATCTTTGCGTTCTTTATGAATTGCAGAAACCAGGTCAGCGCCGTCATCCATGGTGACAGTCGGCTTATGATCTAGTGCGGATGTAATATGTTTGTAATATGTTTTATTGTCTTCTCCTTTGATAGCAAAGACAGAAATACCATAGTCCTTTACCAAAGAAGCGGAAACATCATCCTGAGTAGATAATGGATTTGAAGCACAAAGAACAATATCTGCACCGCCTGCCTGCAGTGTTCTCACGAGATTTGCGGTCTCTGCTGTTACGTGGAGGCATGCAGACATTTTCATCCCCTTGAGTGGTTTCTCCTTTTCAAATCGTGCTCTTATCTGGGACAAAACAGGCATATCGTTGTTAGCCCATTCAATGCGTCTTTTACCACCGGGAGCAAGATTTATATCTTTAATATCATAATTCATGAATTCTCCTTTGTTAGCATTTTTGAAAGAATGTAATTCACCGCAGAGAATACTGAGGTTGCAGCGATTCTCTGAGAGTAACAAATTTATCTGCTAGATTTACGATTTGAGATTATGGGTCTGAATTGTAAAATATAAATTACCATATTTCTCTGTGCCCTTTACGTTTTCTGCGGTGAATTATTATCAGATTTTAAATACCTGCAGCCTTTCGTAAGGCTTCGACCATATCCGTTTTTTCCCAGGTAAAGGTGTCTTCCGGCCTGCCAAAATGACCGTGTCTGGCCGTAATCTTGTAAACAGGTCTCCTGAGTTTTAATCGTTCAATAATACCTTTTGGGGTCATATCGAAAACCGTTTCGCAAATCTGAGTGAGTTTTTCGTCTGCAATCTTACCCGTACCCTCTGTATAAATATGGATAGCAAGAGGTTTTGCTACACCAATAGCATAGGCCACCTGTGCCTCACATCGGTCTGCCAGGCCTGAAGCCACTACATTCTTTGCAATATGTCTGGCTGCATAGCATGCGCTTCGGTCGACTTTCGTTGGATCCTTCCCGGAAAAAGCGCCGCCGCCGTGCCGTCCCCAGCCACCATAGGTATCCACGATGATCTTTCTCCCCGTTAAACCACAATCACCCTGAGGGCCCCCAATTACAAAACGTCCTGTTGGATTTATATGGTAGATTGTCTTACTATCCAGGAGATCTGCAGGGATTACCTTTTTTATAACTTTTTCAACCATATCTTCTTTGATTGTTTGATACGTTACGTCCGGGGCATGTTGAGTAGAAACGACTACCGTGTGGACCCTGATAGGTTTATGATCTTTATATTCTACTGTTACCTGGGATTTTGCATCAGGGCGTAAGTATTTCACGATATTATTTTGCCTCAATTCGGCAAGTTTTATAATAATTCTATGTGCAAGCATAATCGGAAGTGGCATAAGTTCCGGGGTATCATTGCAGGCATAACCAAACATCATTCCCTGGTCGCCAGCACCCTCTTCCTTATAGAGGCCTTCACCGCTTACCCCTTGTGAAATGTCGGGTGATTGTTTTCCGATACTCGTTATAACTGCACAGGTATTATAATCGAATCCGATCGAAGCATCTGTATAACCAATCTCTTTTACCGTATTTCTCACAATATCGGGAATGTTAACGTTCGCCTTTGTAGTAAATTCGCCAGCTACAAAGGCCACTCCTGTTGTAACCATCGTCTCACATGCTACCCTGCTCATAGGGTCTTGTTCAAGCATTGCATCCAGTACAGCATCAGATATCTGGTCTGCAACCTTATCCGGATGCCCCATTGATACTGATTCCGAAGTAAATAAATGAATTCCTTTTTTCATAACTGATACTACCGCTCCTTCAATAAAATTTTCCTTAACAATTTCAAATTACGATCTGTAGCACCCTTTTGTTTTATGATAACAGACTGTGCTCTCCTGCCCATTTCCCTGGCCTCATTTGGATGCTCTAAAAGATACATCATTTCATTGGATAACTCTGATTCATTCTGAACGATCTTTATAGCATCTGCTTCTTTTAATAACCGAACTTCCTCATGAAAATTGAATGTGTGCGGTCCAGCAATAATCGGTTTGGCCAGCCCCGCTGGTTCCATTATATTTTGGCCGCCTTGCGGCACAAGGCTTTTTCCAATAAATACACAATCTGCAATGCTATAGAGAGTAAGTAATTCCCCTACAGTATCAATAAGGATAACCGTTCCGTACTTATGCTCACCTATCTTTTTCCCCTTGTCAAGGGAAGTTTTTCTTATAAACCTGAGCCCTGTAGATTCAGTTAAGGTAGCTATCGTATCAACCCTTTCGATATGCCGGGGCGCTAAAATAAGTCTTAATGTAGTAAATCTTGCACTCATTTCCTTAAAGATCTTGAGAATAATAGCCTCTTCACCCTCGTGTGTGCTTCCACAAATAATAACCTTATCCCGCGTATCAATTTCAAATAAATCCAGTAACTGTTTTTTTTTATTTTCAGAAATGGCGGTTATTATATTATCAAATTTCATGTTTCCTGTGACAGTAACTTGTGGTTCTGATATACCAAGATTCATAAGGTGGACTGCATCGATTTTAGATCTTGCGCAATACATATTTTCTTGTATGGTTAAGCTTGTAAGAAATTTTTTTGAAATCTTACCTAAGAAGCGATACCATTTTAGCGACTTTTCGGATATCCTGGCATTGAGCAAGGCTACGGGAATACGCCTTCTGGCCGCTGCTATCAGGAGATTGGGCCATATCTCCAACTCGATCAATAGGAGGCATTTCGGTTGTATGACATCCAGTACCTTATAAATTATCCAGCTTAAATCAAGAGGAAAATAAAAAATGTTTTTTTCAGCAAAATGCATCTTTGCAACCGTTAATCCTGTGTTGGTGTTGGTAGATATTACTATACTTAAGTTATTAAACTCTTTTTCAAAGTGTTTTACAAGTGTTTTTACAGTTAAAATTTCTCCAACTGAAGCACAATGGATCCATATACAAGATTTTTTTTCTTGTTTTATCGTAATCCATCCGAGGCGCTGCAGCAAGCCGGAACGATGCCGTTTACTGGTAATACATTTCACAAGAAGATATGGTGAACCGAGGATAAGCGCTGTTATGTAAATAACATCGAAAATTGTAGGCATGCAAGATGAAATGAGCTTTCAGGTTTATTGTATGTTCTTTGCCAGTATTATGAGTATGAATACGACTCTATAATTACATGGTTCTGCCACAACACTGTTTGAATTTTCTGCCACTACCGCATGGACACGGTTGGTTTCTACCGATCTTGACTGATACTTTAATGGGTTCTAACTTTTGCTCAACAGGCGCTTCGGGAGTTGTATTTTCTATATGACCAGCCGCAACTTCAACCGGAGATTGTTGTATTGTATTTAATCCAGAAACTTCCTGGTGAACATAGTGGTCAGGATGCCATATATCTTTTTTCTCCGCTTCTTCTCCCAGTTGTAGTCTAAATATGAGATCCGTTACTTCATCTCTAATTGCGAGATTCATACCCTCAAACATACCGAGCGCTTCCCTTTTATATTCAATTCTCGGGTCTACCTGGGCATATCCCCGGAGACCAATGCCCGACCTCAGATGATCCATAGCATACAGGTGGTCTTTCCACTTCGTGTCAATTTTTTCCAGTAAAAGTATTTGAGCAATCTTTTCCATCTGATCTTTGCCAATGGTATTTTCCTTTGTTCCGTATGTCTCAGTAGATTTCTTTATCAAAAAATTTTCTATGTTCTGACGGGTTTTTTCTTCAACCTCATCCAGATCAATTGCTACACCAAATTTTTGTTTAAACCAGGCGGCAAGATCAAATGCCTCTTCCTCGTCGCTGCTGTGCTTTGTATTGTAAGCGAAATTCACTATTTCCCTGATACAATCTTCTATCATTTGAACTACATAGTCCCGAAGATACTTACCTTCAAGCACATTCTGCCTTAAGGTATAAATCGCCTTTCTCTGTTCGTCCATAACCTCATCATATTCGAGCAGATGTTTACGAATTTCAAAATTGTGCTCTTCAACCTTTTTCTGTGCCCGTTCAATAGATTTGGAAACCATGGTATGCTCAATTGCCATACCTTCTTCCATACCGAATGTTTTGAGAAGTGAGCTTACACGCTCTGAAGCAAAAATACGCATTAAATCATCTTGTAATGAGACATAGAATCGGGATGAGCCTGGATCTCCCTGGCGTCCTGCTCGGCCACGAAGCTGGTTGTCAATACGCCTTGCCTCATGCCTCTCGGTGCCGATAATGTGGAGTCCGCCCATAGTTGCAACCCCTTCGCCGAGGACTATATCTGTTCCTCTTCCCGCCATATTCGTAGCAATGGTAACGTTTCCCGGTTGTCCGGCTTTTGCGACTATGTGCGCTTCTCGCTCATGTTGTTTGGCGTTGAGTACTTCATGTTCGATACCTTCTCTCATGAGTTTTTCACTGAGGAGTTCCGATTTTTCAATAGATACCGTCCCAACCAATATAGGTCTTCCTTGTTTGTGTACTTCTACAATCTCTTTGATGATAGCATCGAATTTTTCTTTTTCGGTCCGATAAACACGGTCTGGAAAATTTGTACGACGCATCGGTTTATTTGTGGGAATAGAAATTACTTCAAGTCTGTATATCTTATCAAATTCTGCAGCTTCTGTTATTGCTGTGCCTGTCATTCCGGCAAGTTTCTTATACAATCTGTAGAAATTCTGGAGTGTTATTGTTGCAAGAGTTTGGTTTTCCTCTTTGATACGCTGATGTTCCTTTGCTTGCACAGCCTGGTGCAACCCGTCGCTCCATACACGGCCTTCCATCAAACGTCCGGTAAATTCATCTACGATAACTACCTCGCCCCCTTTAACGATATAGTCCTTATCGTTTTTGAAGAGATGATGTGCACGAAGGGCTTGTTCAATGTAGTGTGGCCACTCCATATTCCTATCGGTGTAAATGCTATCCACATTCAGCAGTTTCTCAACTTCCTCAATGCCTTCCTCCGTAAGGTGCGACATTCGCTCTTTTTCTTTTATTTCAAAATGCTTTCCGAATTTTAAACGTCTGGCAACTTTATCTGCTATATAATATTTTTCCGTTGATTCCTCTGCCGAACCAGAGATAATTAAAGGAGTACGTGCTTCATCAATAAGAATACTATCAACCTCATCGACAATGGCATAATTCAGACCCCGGCTAATCTGTACCTGCTCTTCTGACCGAACCCTCATATTATCACGAAGATAATCAAAACCGAATTCATTATTTGTTCCGTAGGTAATATCGCATAAATAGGCAGCTTTTTTCTCTCCATATTCCTGGTGCGATTGAATAGCGCCGGCTTTTAATCCTAAGAATTCATACAAGGGACTCATCCAGTCTCTATCACGTTTCGCCAGATAATCATTAACTGTAACGATATGAACACCTTTCCCTGCTAAGGCATTCAGGTAAGCTGGCAATGTTGCAACCAAGGTTTTTCCTTCACCAGTCGCCATTTCAGCTATCTTTCCCTGGTGCAGGACAATACCACCGATTAACTGAACATCAAAGTGGCGCATGGTACGATTAGGACTATCAGGATTGGGGGCTATCAGGATTCTTCGGCTTGCCTCTCTCACCGTTGCAAATGCTTCCGGCAAGAGATTGTCCATGATTTCTCCGTTGGATAACCGTTCTTTAAACTCGTCCGTCTTTTGGCGAAGCTCAGCATCGGTTAGAGACATCATCCTGGTCTCGAGGGTATTAATTTGGTCTACAACAGGTTTAATCTTTTTCAGGAACCGGTCATTAGAGGTTCCAAATATTTTTGTTAATATGCTCATGGCTTAGTATTAAAAAATTTTACCGGTATTTTATAAGTCAGATTCTTCACTTAAAATCATAGTATTATCAGGATTAAAAGGCATATTCTTGATTATTGTAAGCAAATACAAGTATATAGTCAAGGTAATGTTTAGGAACAGAATAAAAAAGGCTGTTGAGCTATTTTGTTCAACAGCCTTTTATAAACAGCAGTCGTAGTCTCTCAATCAGGAATTAAAGGACTAAAAAACTCCCTTTACTTTTCCGGTATTTACATCAACATCCACACGCCGGAATGCAGGATCAGAGCTGGTTCCTGGCATAAGTTTTATATCTCCTGCCATTGGTACTACAAACCCTGCTCCTTTGAAGGTTAAAATATCCCGAATACGTAATCTCCAGCCCCTCGGTGCGCCTTTTAATTGTGGATTATCGGTGATCGAAAGATGGGTTTTGACCATGCAGGTTCCCATTTTTGAAATGTCAGGATCGTTATCCAATATCTTGATTTTTGTTAAGGCCTCTGATGTATAATCAACTCCATCTGCACCGTAAACTTCCTTTGCAATCAGTTCAATACGTGTTTTTAAAGGAGCGCTTAAGTCATAAAGGAATTTAAAATTATTAGGCTGATTGCATGCATCAATTACTGCATCAGCTAGTTCTAATGCTCCTTCACCTCCTTTTAGCCAGTGCTGAGACAGGGCAACACGGGCTCCGGCCTTTTCTGCCAGTCGGCGGATTGCTTTAATTTCGGCATCTGTATCCGTATGGAAGTTATTGATGCAAACTACAGGATTAATTCCGGCCTTCTTCACTGTGTTGATATGATGGATGAGATTCTCTGTTCCTTTTTCCACCCATCCAACGTTTTCTTCTTTGTAGGCTGGATCCAAAGGACGGCCCGGTACCGGGATAGGAGCGCCGCCATGGCATTTCATTGCGCGGACAGTGGTAACAATTACCGCTGCATTGGGGAGTTGTCCTGAGTAGCGGCATTTTAAATTCCAGAATTTTTCAAATCCGATATCTGCTCCGAACCCCGATTCCGTTACGTGATAGTCACCTAATTTTAAGCCAAGTCTGTCTGCGATAATTGAGGACTGACCAATAGCAATATTGGCAAAAGGTCCCGCATGAACAAATACCGGTTGTCCCTCAATAGTCTGCATCAGGTTCGGATTAATAGCCTCTATCATCCATGCCGTCATAGCGCCTGCCACTTCAAGATCGGTAGTAGTTATTGGACTGCCTTTTTTATCATAGGCAACAACCATTTTGCCTATCCGCTCCCTCATATCTTTTAAATCTTTAGCTACCGAGAGAATTGCCATAATTTCAGAAGATACTGCTATGGCAAATCCAGACTCCATCATAAAACCATCCATCCTGCTCCCGATACCGATTATTATTTTTCTCAGTGCCTGGGCGCAAAAGTCTATAATCCATTTAAGTTCTATTCTGTCGGTATCGATATTAAGACGTTTTAAATTCCTTTTTGCAAGCTCTTCGTCGTTGTAATTGAATTCATGTTGCACTCTGGATGTAAGGGCCACCATAGCCAAATTGTGAGCGTTCATAATGGCGTTTATATCGCCTGTCAACCCAAGTGAAAAAGGTGTTAACGGAATGCATTGGGAGAGCCCGCCACCAGCAGCAGACCCTTTGATATTCATGGTCGGCCCTCCTGATGGCTGCCGAATGGCGCCGATAACCCTTTTATCTCTTTTCCCTAATCCCTGCACTAATCCCATAGTAGTGGTCGATTTTCCTTCGCCCAGAGGTGTTGGTGTTATGGCTGTTACATCAATGAATTTTCCATCGGGCTTTTTCTCAACCCGTTTCAATACCTTATTAAAATCAACCTTTGCCACGTAATGCCCGTGAGGAAGCAGTTCTTCTTTTTCCAGACCTAACTCTTCGGCCAACTGATATACCGTTTTCATTCGGGTTTCAGCTTCTTCTGCTATTTCCCAATCCGCGTGCTTGGTGGGGTCCAACGCCATTGTTTTTTCTCCTTAATAATATTCTTAAGATATTATTGCCTTAAAATTAAATTCGAATTGCCTTTTATATAAATGGCTGCTTAACACGTAGTAAAATGTAAAGTATACGATTCATAACCCTATATATATCTATTACAGAATAATAGTGAAGTGTGAAATTATAACCATAAAATGATAGAGGTCAAGAAAAATGATCTAAGATTATTAATATTTTATTAAATTATGTAAGATTTTTATTGACAAAAGCCTTTGTAAATATAAAATGCAGCAATTAAAAAGCTTGTTAAGCTAGCCATTGCACCATATCATCCACATTTATGGCTAAATTCAAATGGATAAAAGAAATGCCATAAGTTCTATATTTCTCTTGATCAAAACGCAAGATCTGTATCTTTTCCCTTTGCTTTAAGTCTTGTATGTAGTAAGTTGTTGATTTTTACAGACTTAAGCAAGCCTATTTATGTGAGCTTGTAATTTATAGATACTGAAATATTTATTTATTCTGAAATATTTGTAAAGGTATTTGTTTTGCTTAATTTCGTTTTAGTAAAAGGAGTAACTCTCTTAATTATTTTGATAAAATAAATTACGGTCAGGAAAGGAGGGAGAGCTATATATAAAATACCATAGGTATGTTTGCTCATTGCCTTGAGGCGTATGGATTTACATGTTAAGCCCTTTTATTGAAGGAAAGGAGAGAAGTTCTGATGAAGAATTTATATAAGTGGGGGTTGGCAGGGATATTATGTAGTGCAATGGCGGGTTTTACTACGCCGATTTTTGCACAAGTTTTAGACGTGGTACCAGAAGAAGCAGCGCCGGTCATGCCAGCAGAAGAGAGTGGACTTGTAAATTTACTAAAAGATATGAAAGTAAGTGGTTTTGTTGATACAAATTATTTTTATAACGATGAGGCTCCTTCAGGACAAAACAACCTCAGCCCGCTAAATTTTATTGGTGAAAATGAAAATCACTCACTTACCTTTGAGAGCTTTGCACTCTTTGTGGATAAGGCGGTTACTGATGAGAGTCCGATAGGTTGGCAATTACATACGTATTTTGGCGAGAAAGCAAAGAGAATTACCTTTCTGGGTGAACCTGGCACAAGTGATCCAGACCGTGATGATATTTTTACCGTTGCAACAGCAAACGTTTCCTGGAAGGCGCCAATTGGTAGTGGTATTACCTTTCGGTTTGGTAAGTTCTATACCTGGATTGGGGCAGAATTGGTAGAAAATATAAATAACCCCAATTATCAGCATGGAATTCTTTACAATAATGCTATTCCTTTTACCCACACAGGTATAAGCGCTAGTTATGATTTTACCGATAAGGTAAGTTTGAGTCTCTATGGGGTCAATGGATGGGATTCCTTTGTTGATAACAACTCATCAAAGTCATTTGGATGGTATCTTACCTACAAACCAACAGAAAAAGCCTTTGTTTCCCTGGGAGGAATCCACGGAGCTGAGGGATGGGATAATCCAAAGGGCCCAATTCCAGTTAATGTTCAGCGAAGGAGCACGAATGGGGGTTTGACCCACTTGTTTGATGTTGTAGCTACGTATCAACTAACTGAAAAGTTATCATTTATCCTTAATGGCGATTGGGGTCAAGCGCAGGATGCTGCAATGGATATCGGAAATGGCCTGGCTTTAGGGAATACGGGCCACTGGTGGGGTGTTGCGGGTTATGCTTTGTATGATTTTACCAATTGGATTCAGGGAGTTGTACGATACGAGTATTTTGATGATACCGATGGGGTAAGATTTTTTGATCAAACAATATGGGAAGTTACCCTTACCTGTAATATTAAGATGAGAGAGAATCTCTTATTTAGGCCTGAATACCGCTTTAACCATTACTCCGATCCTGATGCTATTGGTGTCCATGATTCATCAGAGAATATTTATGGTATTGGCATCGAATACCTATTCTAAAAACTTAATTTTGTTCTCTGTTTTCTGATCGGTAACAGGAATTAAAACAAAGTTTTATTCACTATTGGGTAGTGAAATTCGAAAAGTATATAATCCCCCTATATTTTCCAGAAAGAGATATAGGGGGATTTTTATTTAATATCTATACTCACTCTATTCAAAATATGATACAAAACCGAGGTAGGGGCGAATCCTGTATTTGCCCTGGTTAATTGAGAGTTTGCCATCTGGGATATGCGATTTTATAGGTAAGTGGGCCCACAAGGATTCGAACCTTGGACACGCGGATTATGAGTCCGCTGCTCTAACCGGCTGAGCTATGGGCCCTGAGAAAGTAAAATTATACCATGATTTTATTTCTTTTCAATTTGATTTTTAGTAACAATTTAGTTTTTTGAAAAAAGTGTTACGATTTTATAAAGTGGCCTTATTTTCTATTTTCTTTCATGAACCTTGATATGGCTAAAAAAGGAACAAACTTTTTGTGAAACCTTATCCTCCTGATTCCTGTAGAAATGATCGCTATTCTCTATTAATTCTAAAATTTTGGGCGATGATATTTTTGTAAAACCGTTTACGGTCTCCTCTGCCGTGGTTGCAAAATCGTTTTGACTATAAATAAATAATTTTTCCTTGTTACAATGGGATAAAAAATCAAGATTGTACCGGCCAAAAGGAGTGGAGATAGAAGCAAAAGCCAATACTCTGCTGCTCTCTGTGCCCATTTTCATACCAACGAGGGCGCCAAATGAATATCCGGCAACAAATATTCTATCGTGTACGGCAATTTGTGAAAGCAAGAAGTCGAGAGCGGCTTGTGTGTCAGTGACGGCATCCATTAAATTCCTTCCATGTAAAGACTCTTCCCAGTAATGAAATTTTTGAACGATGTCCTTCTCGTGACTTTCACTATTTCCCACACCACGGTAGTTGAATCGAAGAGATAAAAATCCCATATCAGCCGATACTCGTGCAATGCTTGTAATAACATTATTATCCATATCGCCACCCAAATTAGGATGGGGTGCACATAATAAGATTGCTGATGATGGAAGTGCATCCTCATCATAGGTTAATATCCCTTCCAGCTTTAATGTATCAGCATACAGGTACACAGATTCTTCAATCATGATCTACGTTTCTCCTTATTTGCCAACGGCTCAATTGATTTTAAGATCATTTGAGACAGGCGAAAGTTGTGCATGCCATAAGATTGAACCAACCTCAGACGGTATTGTATGCTTGAAGTATGCGCGTTATTTTGGTAAAAGTGTTTAGTTTTACTGTCAATAACCTCCTTCCACGCATCGTATAACAGCCCGTAATCTGGATTGTGGCATTCTATGCAATATGTTCGCACAGATTTAAACGAATTTTCATTCGATTCCAATCTATGACAATCAGTACAGGAGACCCAGTTAGACATCCAATCAGGTACTTCTGTGCCTATATTTTGAATACTCCCGTTGATATATTGCTCTACCTCTGCGTGGCACTTCAAGCAATCCCCATTATCTGTTGATCTTTTCTTCCCTGTAAATCCATAATCTCTCCAATCTTTCTTTATAAAAGGAGAATTCTTGTCCCCCTTTTCTAAAGGGGGATTAAGGGGGACTATGGAGGTAAAGAGATTTCCGTTCTCTTGCGAGGATAAAGGGTCTGTGGATTTTTTACCTGATCTTTTATGATGGCATATCCAACAATCCTCATTTTGTATAACTAAATTGCCGTGTGTGCTTTTATTAACCGGATCGTTATTGTGGCACTGATGGCATTCCAAACCTTTATCGGGAGAATGTGTTTTATGTTTGAAAGTCTTCTTCTGATACATAGTACGATATGCCAGATAATTTACATGGCATCTGTCAGTACAAGAAGTTGTAGGGAAGGGAGATTTATTTTGGGATTTTGCTAATTGCTCTTCAGACACTCCTGAAGAAGGAGAAATGCGCATTTCCATTCCCGTATGAGATAGTATGGAATTTACTGCCCTGTATGGCTTTCGTAAAAGAGTATTATTCCCTTGAACTGATTGTTGTAATGAAATAATGCCAAGAGAAAAAATAAGGAAAAAAAGAGGTTTAATCATAGGGTTTATTTTACGATTTGTTTTAAATTTGCAATGCTATAGTCTAAAAGATCTTTTACATGCTTAATGTTATGGACACCGAAACTGCCATCCTCTTTTATGAGATTATAATTTATTTCTGCCTCATGGACTATGGTATCAAAAGGGAAAAGATTCTTTTCTGCTTTGTAAGGATACATAAGAGAAGAAAGTAATGGGTGTAATCGGAGTATAATTTGCCGCACAATAGCATCTGTATCAATAGTATGATGTCTCTTTACCTGTATCAATAAAGCTCTCAACACGTGTATCCTTAATTTTACAAATTGCATTTGTTCAGATACTATTGTATCAAATCCTTTGTCATGGCAATTGTTGCATATCTCTGATGCTACATTTGTATAGAACTCTTCATCCTTATGGCATGCAGAACAATTCAATGTTGCAAGATACATAGGATCAGGTTCACCTTTAATACCCATGCCACCCAGGCCGGTCATGATCAAATTCTGTATCGTATAGTTTGAATCGATGGATTTCAGGTTATTATCCCCATAAACCTTATTCCTTGTTTTAGGCCATCCGTGTGTAATAGGAGTATGACATGAAGTGCAAGCGGTCTTATGCTGGTCAATATGGATATCGTGCAGTTCTGAAACAGTATTCAAAGCATCAGAAATCTTTACATGGCACCGGTAACAGTTGTTTTTATCTACGATTCCATCTCCTTGTATGATTTTAAAATGGCAATCAGAGCAGGATACTTTTTCGTTTTTCTCATACACCTCATGTTCAAAAATCTTTCCATATATCTCTTTAGTTTTTTCTATATGATCGTGGCATAAGGTACATTCGGAAACAGATCTTTTCTCCTCCTCTGTATGAACGAGTTGCCGGGTATTTATCATCGTATACGATTTTGATGCATTTTCTCCTTGAGATGAGGGAGAAGTGAGAAAGCGGGATTGTGCTGTGGCAAATTGCGAAATAAAATGGCATATATTACACGTACTGGTATCTATTTCAAAATGTTTTTCTTCACTCATAGCGGCATGGCATGAGGTGCATCTTAGTTTGAGACTTCCGGTGTTTTCGTTGCTTTCTTTTATAAGATGTGTTTTATGTTGAAACGGTTTCAGTTTTTTGTATTGGGTTGATTGTGCTGATAATTTGCTTAAGGGATGACACTGCTCTGCAGTACAATGTTCATCTCTTATCTCCAGAGCTAGTACAGCCGTAATTTTATTCTCATGGGTATGGCATTCAATACAGGCAATATCTTTCGGTAACGATTTTTTACACGCATTATTGAACGAGACATGATTATGGCATTTAGCACAATAGTGTGAGCGCTTCGGTTGTGCTCCTGTGATAAACAAAGTAATACCAAGTATCCCTATCGCTATAAGGGAAGCTATTGCAAGCCTGACAGCAGTTCTTTTATTTAATTCTTTTACCTCTTTAAACATACCTGATGTTACGATGTATATTTTACCTCTGCCAGGAGAATATCCGTATCCTTATGAAAGGATATTCGATGTATCGTGGCCTTAATTGCATACGAATCGCCATCGTAATGAAAATAAAACGGGATGCATCTTTTTTCCCTGTATTGGAGAGCTGTTTTCATTTCGACAAAGAAACTTTCCTTTTTTAAATCTTCGACCCGGCCTGCTTCATCCTGTAATTCTATTGTTAGAACAACCTCTCTGTATCCATAATCTCCTGTAGGTATGCCATGGGGGGTACCCGTATTTTCTAATTCCAGGATACCCTCAATCCTGCCATTGCATTGAATGACCTTTATAAATGACATGGTTAATAACGTGTTATGTGTATCGAACAAGGTTTGTGATGAAAACAGATGTTGCTTTCCTTCTCTCTTCGGATATATCTTTTGCCAGGGATCATCCTGAATGAGTTTCCGTTTTATGGAGGGCATATGACAATCCTGGCATGTCTTTTTCTCTTCAATTGTATCTGATTTCTGCCATGCCAGAAATGTGCCTATATGACATTTCCCGCACATCTCACTTGTTCTAAAGAATTGATTCTTCTCATGTATGGGATGCGGTCCATGTGCAGGCGTAGGGCCACTTAATTTGCAATCATTCAAATGGCAACTGTTACAATGCACACCTTCTGCCAGATTCTCGCTGCGTGGTTCAATTTTTTTATCCGTAAAAATAGTTTCCGGGACATGGCATCCTAAACAAAAAGTAAACTGATAGGTGTTCGTCTCTTCCTTAAATTCGGCATTTGTAAAACTGCGGGCATGAGGAGAATTCTTCCATTCGTTATAAATATCTTTATGACAATCTCCACACCGTTCTGATTTCGGAGCATACATCCCTTTTTCTACTAATTCAGGATAGATAACACAGCCGGATGATAGAAGCCCTACGGCTGAAAAGAAAACGGGAAGAAGTTTTGGGAGTAATTTCACAGGTTTACAAAACATAACATAACTACCGAGATAATAACAACGATAACAATGGTAAATGGAATTGGACTTTGCCATAAATTGACGTGTCTTCTAGTATAGCAAACATGATGAATACGGGTATCCTGTTCCTTGTTAATAGGTAATGCCGTATGCCTTTTTCTGCTTACAAGAAATGGCCATGAGATAAATAACAATGCAAAGAGCATTAAGAGAGAAATGAACAGGGTCTCATGGTGAATAAGTTTGTTTAGTTTATACACGGGTAACAAAAACCAGGGAATGTGATCTGGCTTTTTGATTACTAAGTTAGCAGGCAATGGGAATACGATAACGGCGATTAATTCGATAACAATGAAGAAGCAGGAGACGATGATATGCCTGAATATCTCATTTGGGAAGAATGGTTCGAGCATTTCAGGTCTTTTGTGTTTTGTATAGTCTTTCATTTTATATCTCAGTACCTCTGGTTTTGCTTTCCATTTTACCTATTACAGGGGTTCATAAATACCTGTTTTGCGAATCATAAAGAAATGCATACCCATACATACTACCATAGCCAGTGGAATACCTGCGACGTGTATAGCATACAGGTATGTCAAATGTATGGTTGAATATTTGTCATTGTGGGCGGGTAGTAAACTCCCTGTGTAATACATAAGTAACGTTAAGATAAGCAGGCAAGCCCCTGATACCCAATGCAGCTCCCGCGGATGATGATAGATTCCTTTGAAGAGAATACGGATCATATGGCTTAGTACCATTCCAATCATAATATGTGGTCCTATAGCGTGGGTACGTTGGATAAGCCATCCATAAGAAACCTTATGGCTTACATAGTGAATGCTGGCTAACGCTTCTCTTGTACTGGGAACAAAGTAAAACATAAGAAATATACCGGTTCCCAGTTGAATTATAAATGCCAGTAGTGATAATCCGCCCATACATCCAAACCAGCTCAAACCTTTAGGAATTAACCGCCTGGTGATACTACTTTCTATGAATTCCTTGAGAAAATTCTCGTTTTCAATCTCATGAATGGTTTCTGTATGGTCTTTATTATGTAGTACGTCTTTTTGAAGCATTATTTTCACTTTTATTTTTGTGTATGTGACAATACCTCATCCAATGTTTCTACTACCTGATCTATATTATTGCGGGTGATTATCAAAGGCGGTTGAAAAGTGAGCACATTACGCGATATACCAGTCTTTCCTGCAAGGATTCCACGATCTTTTAACTCTTCGAGGATATAATCTGTTTCTTCTGCAGCAGGGACTTTGTCCTCTTTAACAAGTTCAATACCTAACATGAGTCCTTTCCCGCGCACATCTCCTATGAGGTTGTGACTTTGTTGTACTGTTTTTAATTTGTCTTTGAAGTAATCACCCAACTCTTTTGCTCTCTGCACAAGCTGGTATTTTTCAACAACATCGATAGTTGCTAACGCTGCGGTTGCTGATACGGGGTTGCCACCTGTTGTAGATGCTCCGGGACGTGTGTATGCTGAAGCAATTCTATCATTTGTGATAAAGGCGCCTATAGGAGTGCCGTTGGCTAGTGCTTTGGCCATAGTCATAATATCGGGTATAACACCCCAGTGCTCAATGGCAAACATCTCTCCCGTCCTGCCAAACCCTGTTTGCACTTCGTCCGTTATAAGGAGTACGTTGTGTTTATCGAGGATTTCCCGAATTATCTGAAAATATTCCGGTGGCGGAGTAATAATGCCTCCGTTGCCATGGATCGGTTCGATAATAAAGGCAGCAAAGTCATCGTTTTTAATAATATCTCCAATATGCTTTGCGCATGTTAAATCACATCGGGGATAAGTAAGCCCAAATGCGCAACGGTAACAGTATGCGGCAGGGATATGAACAATATCGCTCAGGGGATAAGGGTCTGTTCGCCACATCGGGATACCGGTAAGGTTCATAGTAAGTCTTGTGCGTCCATGGAGTCCCTGCTGAACGGCAATGAACTTATGCCTTTTCGTATATAATTGAGCCAGGAGAGTAGCTCCGTCGTTTGCCTCGGACCCGCTGGCACAAAAGAATGAACGTTTCAGTGTCTGTGGAGTAATCTGAAAAAGTTTTTCTGCCAGATCCACAATAGGTTGGGTTAGATATATGGTAGTGGTATGCTGAAGCGTTCCAATTTGACTACATATCTTTTCGATAATTTCTGGATTACAGTGACCTGCATTCATCACGGATACCCCACCATAAAAATCCAGATATTGTTTACCTGTATGATCATACAGATATTGCATCTTGCCCCGGACAATTTGCATGGGCTTTTTATAGAAGTGATAGACGCAGGGAATCAAATATTCCTGTTTTTTCCGAATGATGTCATCAGGCCCGATATAGTTTATTATCATAACGATAATTCCTTATACTATTAATATACGTAGGAATTTCAATTCTGTAGGGCAAACCTTTAGGTTTGCGCCTTTGCAAGGCGAAAGCCTCGCCCTGCACTCTTGACTATTTGATACTTCTCATTATTCCTGCTGTGCTTTTTGAATGTGTTATATCTTGTGTATAGCCACCCAGATTAAGACCCCGGGGACTTTCTTTCGCTAATGTATCCCAATCACTTTCCTGTATAGGTAATGAGAGATAGGGATATTCTTGCGCTATATTCAAGTACTTATGGTATAAGCCAACCAGGGTTTTTATAAACCCGTCTTCATAATACTGCGCCTCAATTCTTAATGCTTTTATCCCGGTTTGCAGAAACGTATGGAGATAAGGTAATACGCAGATATCCCTTGCCAGTAAGAGATGATTACGGCAGTATTGGTCTATTTCGATTGGGCGTATTTCTCCCCGTTCATCTTTCAGGGCATATCCCATGTATTGACATACCTGTCTGCAATGGTCTTTTTTATGCGATTTAGAAGTTACCATGGCAGGGATGCAGTGTTCAAGTACCATGCTGGAAACAGGTCCATGTACGATACATTCCACAGGCAGAGATATTTCATGAGATAACTGTCTTAAATATTTATAAGAGCATTCCGGAGACGCGGTAATTCCTAAGGCGCCAAGATCCTCTAAAAGGTTTACCGCCTGTATATTGAGAATGTTCAGAGAATAATCCGCAAGGACTTTTACATTAAATTTCATAGCCAGGCGCATGGTACCCAGATTATGAACCAGGATGTAATCAATACCTGATAGGGAGGCCTGTTCGAATAACCATTCCATATTATCCATTTCAAGGGCTGTTGTTATCCGCGGCGTACCTATTCCGATAGTTTTACCGGTATCGTGGACTCTTTTACATGCTTCCCGGTAGGATGATTTTGTCCAGAACTGTTTTCTCAAGGGTGATACCTCACCGCTGATATATATGCGGTCTGCGCCTTGCTCCAGCGCTGTTCTGAGTGCGCTTAATGAACTCACTTTTACCGATAATAAAGGGTGTAACGACTCTGTATATTTTGTAACAGAAGTATGGAGAACGGGTGGCGTTACAGAAGGATGAACACAGAGGTTTTCCCCTAAAGAGGGTATCGAAGGGTTTTCTTCCTCTCCTCTATCCCTTCCATCAAGGGTAGGGGAACTACTATCTCTGTCAACAAGGGAGGAGAGATCGCAATTCCTTTCCTTATGGAAGGGACTAGATGGAGGAATCTCCTGCATTCTTTGTAGCCATGGAACCGTGAAGAGGTCCTCAAAGGGATTGTTGTAGATGTCTTCTTTTGTAAGCGACGTTTCTTTTGCTGCACGGCTTAAAAAGAGAGGTTCACGATTACCCGAAAAATCAATAATGGAAGCTGATGCAGGGGTAAATGCTATGGAGGTTGTGAATTCACGCACCCGATGGTTATACAATTGCTCATACTCTGCAGAATTCATATAATACGTAGCGGGGCTATCAAGATAAGCATCTATTGCCTTACGATAGATACTCACTACTGTTCTGAGAAAATCGGCATGCCTCATTCGTCCCTCGATTTTAAAGGAGCAGATCCCTGCATGGATAAGGTCTGGAATATGCCTCAGGAGACACATATCTTTCATTGCCAATAAATATCCTGAAGGGAGGTCTCCTATTGGCTGTCCCGAGACGCTTTCCACAAGGGTATAATTCCATCGGCATGGTTTCATACATTCACCCCGGTTGGCGCTTTTACCAAATAGCACGCCGCTTGCATAGCACTGTCCACTTTGGCAAACACAAAGATCTCCATGTACAAAATACTCAACCTCAATGCCTGTTTTTTCCTGTATTTCTTTTACCTGCGACAGGGAGATATCCCGGGAGGTAACGATACGTTTTACCCCCAATTCCTGTAGGGTAAATGCAGATTCAATATTATGAATGTTCATCATCGTACTGATATGGATGGGTATGTGAATTCCCGTTTGTCGCATGAGATGTAAAATCCCCAGATCCTGAACTATAATAGCATCAACTTGAATTTCACGTAAAAAGGTAAGGAAATGTGTGATCTCACCCAGTTCATCATTGTCAAGCAAATTGTTTACCGTAATATACAGTTTTACTTTCCTCTTATGTGCGAATTGCACAGCCTCTGTGATCTGCTCATTACTAAAATTGAAATCTGACCTGTGAAGCCGCATATTAAAGCGTTTACCACCAATATATACTGCATCAGCGCCAGCCTCTATCACCGCTGTTAATGTCTCCCAGCGGCCAGCCGGCGCAAGTAGTTCGATAGCTGTTTCAGATAATTTCATAATATCCTCTCTCAATAATAAGGTAGTTACTCAAAATACTGCTGGATCATAGTAGGGGCGAACCTTGTGTTCGCCCACCCTTTGTGTAAATTCAAGACCTGTGCGTTTTCTCACGATCAGGGTGAACACAAGATTCGCCCCTATATGCATCAAGTTAAGAATATTATTCCATAAAAAAATAGACTTCCAGCCCTTTGGGCCTATATTGGTTCTCGTAGCTCGTTAGTAGCTTGCTCCCAAACTCTGTTTGGGAACGTAATTGCTTGGAAACTCCGTTTCGAGAATCTATAGTTTTGAGGAACCATACGACCAGATACTTCTTGATTCGAGAAACAGAGTTTCTCGGACACGCGCGCTCCCAAACAGAGTTTGGGAGCAAGATAGCAAGCTACCAGCGCTTAGCTTGATGCATATGCCCCTAACCCCCCTTTAGAAAAGTGGAGAAAGAAGGATAAGTTTAGAAAAGGGGGAACGAGGAATTTCCCTCTTTTCTAAAACACCCATATATTTCCCCCTTTCCTCAATCACTCACACATTTCCCCTTCTTTTAAAACATTCACCATCTCCCTCTTTTTAAAGGGAATCAAGGGGGTTTGGATTTCCCCCTTTTCTAAAGGGGGACTAAGGGGGATTACGGGTAGTTTGTTATTCTTCACCGTTTGCACATTTTAGCTTGATGCATATAAGATTCTCTCCTTCTGCCGGTTTTACATCGTATTTTTAATAAACTCCTGTCTTCACGTTTGCCTCTAATCCATGTAATAATGACGGATTTCTAACACCATCCTGATAAATACCGAGAGATTGAGCATTTTTTGTAGGCGCAATTCGAACGGCTTCGTCCCTTTCAAACATATTAGGGATAAAAAAGGACTCGTCAAACCGATGGCATACTACTTGTCCCTTTTCTCCGTATTCAACAACTTGAGTAAGACGCTGTTTATCAGGCTGCATGCCATTTTTCGCTGAAACAACCTGGAGAATCATACGAGGCCCTGGTGGGTAATAATCCAGATTGCCATGCGGAGATTCTGCAATTTCCATACACAGACCAAACAGGGTATTTCCATAACCAGCGATATGGACAGCATTGGGAAAAAGTTCATTCCTAAGCTTTCTCAGTTGTTCTTCTCCGAGAGCAACTCCGCCGTAATGGATGCCGCGTATCTCCATTCTTTGTTCAATTTTCATCGCTTCAGCCAGAGCCATTAACAGGGGAGGAGTTGAATAGATTACCCCGATATGCTGGCGTTTCAATATGTCCAATGCCTGTTCAATAATATGATGAAGATATCTGTTGTATCCGAGGGAATCGGGTTTCAGTTTTTTTACCCATCGCGGGTCCATATCAATGGAAAATGGATCCATGCTCCCCATGCTTTTTGCTACAGGACCGACTGCCTTGCCTATAATATGGGGGCCGCTGGGTCCAACCCATAACCAATGAAGACCTTTTGGGAATCCACGATGTACTGCAATGTACCTGAACCACTCTACAAAAGTGATGTAGAACTCGTCTCTTAAATATGCTGTTACTTTTGGGAGACCTGTTGTTCCTGCTGTTTCTCCCAGTATGAGCTTTTCCTTATGCTTCTGGTAAATTTTGGGAATAAAATACTCAAGTGGGTATCGCCGAAGGTCTTCTTCCTCCATAGGACCTAATAGGTGTAAATCTTCCAGGGAAGAGATGTCCTTTCGTGCATTGATCTTTAAAATCTTTTCCTTTTGAAGCCAGTATGGTGAGCCACTATCAGGATCAAAGTGAATGGATAGTACCTTTTGTATCCATGCATCTCTTGACGTTGAAAACCATTTGGCATCCTGAATTGTTAGCAATCTTACCCTTTGATCTGAGACGAGCCGGTCCTCTTTCTGGAGAAGATCATAATATTTTATAGTATGAGTAGATATCCTGCTCATGTAGTACTATCTCCTGTATGGGCTACGTGCCAATAATTGTGGAGAAAGAAAATACTATCCAGAGAAATCCGAATTATTGTATCCATTCAAAATCTCGGTTTAAATAACATCAGGCAGCTTGGAGATATAAATAAATCAGATACAATGGCGTTTACCATAGTAACGCTTGTTAACATGCCAAAATATTGTATGGGTTTAAAACCTGAGAAGGAAAAGACCATAAATCCAAAGGCAGCCGACAGAGAGGTAAACAGAGCTGTTTTTCCCGCTCCCTGCAATGTACGGCATACCGCTTTTGAATAATCGGCATCACGAGAAAATTCTTTTTTAAAGCGATAAAAAATATGGATCGTATTATCGACGGAAATTCCCAATGCAATACTGGCAATCATGATCGTTGCTGCATCAAGTTTCATACCGGTAAAACCCATTAAGCCCAGTGTTATCGTAATCGGCAACACATTGGGGATGATGCTGATGAGTCCAATCCTGACCGATTTTAAGACAACTACTGTTGAAATGAAGGTTAACAAAAAGGCCAGGGAAAATGACTGTATCTCGCTCCGGAGAATATTATCCTGTACGTTAATGAGAAGGGGAATAATTCCCGTAATGTGCCATGACAGGGCGGTTGTATTCAAATGTTGCGAAATATGTTCTTTTATTGATTGTATAATAGTTTGATACCGGTTTGAACCTACCTGTTTCATCCGTACTGATATCCTTGCATCGGTATATCCTTCTGTATGCAAGCAATGTACCTGTTTACCGCCATAGAAAGAAGCCAGCTTCATATAATTGGCTATCTCTTTTTCAGTGTTCGGAATAAATGAATGCTGTGGTTTATTGCTGGTTGCTCGTTGGTGTGCCTTTTGGATATAGTTTACCATGGAAAGCGAACTGGTTACTTCGGGTATGCTATAAAGATATCTTTGGAGACATGCCAGATTGTTCAGTATATCAGGCTGAAGAAGAGTAACGCCATCTGTTGTCTTAGCAACGATCTCGACTGGCAGCAGGCCCATAAGATGCCTCTCGATATAGTTGTTATCTCTGGCAATTTGGCTATTCTTTGGAAAGGAGGCCATGATGTCTGATTCTATCCGGATTCTTGAGATGCCCAGTACAGAAACCGTTCCCGCAGTAAGGCCACAGAGCAGTATAAGGGTCTTGTGTTTTACGATGAAGCCTCCTAGCCAGGATAGCATGGCATGAAAATAGTATTCTTTATCTAATCCTTCTGCAAACCAGTTTTCTGTGAGGGATACCGTATGTCCTTTCCCGGTGTCGGGAGCGTTTGTAATACTGACGGAAATCTGATGCGGGATAAAGGAAAGTAGTATGGGTATGCACGTTAAACTGATCACGAAGGTAAGCGCTGCGCATCCGGCCATAAACAGACCGGTAATAAAAACGGGTGGAATACTACTGGTAGCCAATGATATAAATCCAATTACTGTTGTAATACTGGTCATAAAAATAGGTATACCAATATGCTGTATCGTGTTATAGACAGCGTCTTCATTGCTTATGGAAAAGTTTCTCTCGTGGTAATAATGGCTGACAAGATGGATTGAGGTTGAAAGGGAAATGATGAAGGTTAGGGGAAGTAGCATATTGGAGATCATATTCATGGTTTGTCCCAGTAATACAAAGCAACCCGTAACCCATAATATGCAAACTCCGACGGTCAATAGTGAAACGAATACTCCGGAGACTTTTCTCAATAAACATCCCAATACAATGATCGACATAAGAAACATAAACGGTGTAAACCTGGCCATATCCTGTTTTGACATACGGTCAAGCTCGGCATTTACAACGGAGGGGCCTGCCAGATGATAATGAGATTTCCTATCCTTTGTGCCTCCTGATCTGTCAGTCATTTCATGGAGGAGTGTTCTTACTTCCGATATGAGTTGTCTTCTTGATTCCGGTCCAGGGCTTTTAACTGTTGCTATAATAGCTGTAGTCTTACCGTTTTTGGAAATAATAGTATTTTGATACATTGGGTCTGTGAGTATGTGTTGCTTAAAAATATTCATATATGAGCGGTCGTTTTGAGCCTTAATTTTTGCCTTAAAAAGGGAAGAGGTGATTGTGTCTTTAAATACATCGGCTAATGATATAACCTGTACAATACCATTCAACTTTTTCAATCTTTCAGCTATGGTATTAATTTCCTTGATACGATCTCCGGTAAACAGGGTAACCGAACTGAAGGCAATAACCAAAAACTCTTCATCTCCAAATGTATTTAAAAATTTCTTATAATAATCCAGGTCTGCATCATTTTTTGAAAGCCAGATTTCTATAGAATTATCGGTTCTCATATTTTTGGCAGAATAACCCAGGAACAGCGTTATAACGGCAATACAAGCCAGAATTACTTTTCTGTATTTGAGAATGGTTCGGATGTAATTTTCCAATTTTTATACCAGAATTTTTTCCCTATTACATATAATGAACAAGGATGTTCATCTTTAATGCCAAAAGCATATGCCCTTTTATTTCTACCTGCCCTTTAAAAAAAGCCTGCTGGGGTGTTATTTCTCGTCTGATAATGGACAGAAATGTTGCGCTGTTCAGGGTGAAGGTGCACGTGGGCTGTTCACATATCTCTTTTGTTACCTCTTTTACCAGGCCGTTTTCTACCACGATGTTCCATATTCCGTTTCCATTATCTGTTATCTCGAATTGGATAATAGCATGAAGATCTGATATTTTAGGAAGGGGAGACATATTTACCCTGTCCTTTAATAACCGGTTAAAATACTCAGCATGGGTAATATTTTCTGGAATTTCTGGTCTTTGATTCATTGGTTAATACTGTGCAAAGTATTGTCGGAATTTATCACATTCCTATCATCGAAATGTATATTGGCTGCAGTTTGTCCTTGATTGCCCCAGTTTGTATCAATTGCATACTGGAGAAAACGATTTACAAGTTCCTGGGTAATGAGGGGACACTCGATTCCTGTGCCACGGAGCAGATTTCTTGTGCCTGTGGAGTCAAAACTCGGTTCTCCAAACATATAGGGTTGAAAGGCTTTAGTCCAATGAAAAAGCAGCTTTTCCTGCAGGGTATGTTGCTGAGCTTGAAACTCATGCATAGGTATCAATTTTACATGGTGGACACCTGTTGCGATCCTCATCCACTCCGCAAGTTCACCTAAAGTAGGGGGAGATGGATTTACGATATGGAATGTCTTGTTTAAACTTTCCTCATTCCGGGATATGGTAACAATGGAACGTGCAGCATAATCTACGGGTATCAGGTTTACCGTGCCGTATTTATCGCCAGGGACTTTCAAGGATAGAAAATGGTTTTCATTGCCTGAATTGGTTCGGTCATTGCCTTTACGCCTATCCCGCATCTCATAATTCTTAAGGTGGCTCAATCCTTTACCAAATACATAAATATTATCGTAATTTTTCGTGTATCCTGTGGTTGCATCTCCCGTAATTATGCTTGGCCGATAGATGGTATAGGGAATCTGGTAATGCCTGGCAAACATCGATATAGTTCTTTCGGCAATATATTTAGACCTTTCATAGTTATTATTGAATAGCTGTTTTTTTTCTAATTCGTTTTCAAGAATCGTTTCGCGTCTTCTTCCGGCGACATAGGCTGTACTGATATAGTGAAGTCGCTTCAGTTTTCCTGTTATACAGAATAGAGCGATGAGTTCCGCCCCGAATACGTTTGTACGGGTATGGACATCACTTATATCATCATCAAATTTTGTAGCCGCAGCACAGTGAAATACTTCATCAACAGTTTCCGCCAGTCTTAAATAATTCATCATATCAAGTTCAAAATTATTCTTTGAAACATCTCCTTCAATTATTTCAAGATGATTCTGTTTTCGTAGTAAATGAAGTGCAGATTCTTTTGTTGGTGGATTTCTTCCTGACAAGGAGTTTGAGATGAAATCCTGCTTCAGAAAGTTCCCTTGCAATGTAACTTCCCAAAAACCCTGTTGCACCTGTTATGAGTATCGTTTTATGTCTCATTTAATTTACTAAATAAGCAACAAGTGTACCAAGTCTTTCAGGAAAGTCAGGTAAGGAAGATATTTACGCCAGATGCTTTGGATTTGGAGGAGTTAACACTGAATAAATTTTTATTTTGCCTGTTACGAATTGTTAATGTGAATAGAGAACTGTGTAATATTTACCGATGATAATGGTAATTATTACCTGTTTTATAAATTATTCCATACGGAGAGAAACAAATTTTTATATAGTCCATCCGTATATGGATTTCCCTGAAACATGATTAAAGATGAGCGCTCTGTTCCAAATTGTTTATCTTCTCCTGATACATGGACTACGAGGATATTTTGGGGTTTATCTATTGAAGATTGCAGGTCAAAATTCAGTTGTGCTGCGTTTCTTACCATTCTTACATCCCATAAGGGTGTATAGTACTCAAAAAATCTTTTCTCTTCACTGCAGTAGATCCTTGTAGAAAGATTATCAAACTGCCTTTCAACAAATTGGACCAGCCGTATTGGTGCAGGAATATGGTGATGGTATCTGATAACCAATTTCAATGAGAATATTGACATACTGACAATAAGTGTCAGGATAAAAAGTACAGGGCAGTACGCTGCAGTGAGACTGCCATCTCTTTCCTTTCTTCCTCTATAAGGCTTGGGTGGAAAACCGGGAAAGGACCTTATGAATAAAAAAATATTTCTTCGTATGGAGATGTCCCTGCTCACCTCCTCATAGGCCTTGCACAGACCGTGGGAAATGAATAGTAACAGTATCGGTATGACCGGCAGTATATGGCGTGGGTTTGCAACATTTTGTCCGAAATGAATCCAGATTAGGTAAGGAATCATATACATTCCCAGGAACCAGCGTTGTCGGTCAGAGAAATGCTGTTTGAATGAATAAAGAAGAGAAATCACCATTACGAAGGATGGTATCAATCGGGAAAAAGAGGAACCTGACCACCAGCCACCAAGTCCATATTCCCATATTGATCTCACGAGGCAAGCGATTCTCCTCAATCCGCCGAAGGTAACTATCGAACCACCCCAATCGGTAAAATGGCCATGTGAGAAGAAAAGGCCATTTTTCCAAAGATGATACCAGCCGATATAAGCTATCTGAGGAAAAAGCCACAAGGATATACCGGTAATAAATCCTGTGCATCCATAGAAAGTACTATGTTTTTTGAGGTGTATACTTCGCGTAGTTAAGTACACTACAACAGCTATCCACAAAATAATGAAGGGAAAGTAGGAAAGCCGTACTCCTAATCCGAAGCCTAAGCATAGACTGCCCAGAAGAAGATATATTTTCTTTCCGGACGATTGATTATTATCACAATCAGAAAATGTTATACGATACAGGAAATAAGCAGATGCGATTATAAAAAACAGACCCATAGCATCGGAGGTGGGCCGCTCAGCCTGCAACCAGCAGAGTGGGTTAATAAGGTAAAGGACTGCAGTTAGGAGTGCGACTCTTTCGGAGAACAGGTGTCTGGCAAGTGAAGAAAGCGGATAGATAGTAAGGCTACTACAAAGTACACCGGGTATTACTAACGCCCAAACATCATGATGAAATAATTTGAAAAAAAGCCATGAAGTAAACAGGTATACCGGATACCCCGGGAAATGAGGCTGAAGGCGGGATATGTCATAATCGCGGAGTCCTAAGGCAAAGTCTATGCTGTCACAACTGTCGAGATATTGTGCAACGAAACACAGACGTGTCAAAAGACAGATACAAAACAGGATAGTTACCCTGTAACGGAAATTCATGGAATTCAAACTGTAGGGGTACGGTGCACCATGTCTCTATACAGTTGATTCGTAAATGGTTATAATTTTTTTATTCGGCAACTGTTTTTTGTAAACTGAATTTGTTACTTGGAGTAGCGGTCATTACTTTTTTCTTCTTATAGATCAACATGATATTACGTATATAAATAAAAAGTCCTGAACATTGCCCCATGATAAATACGGGATCGCTACGGTAGATTGCATAGGTCAAAAGTATCATACTACCTGCCATACTTAGGTACCAGAATATTTCCGGAATGATACTTTCACCGCGCTTTTCCGAAGCAACCCACTGTACAAAAAATCGGGAACCGAACAAGAATTGTCCTAGAAAACCCAGAATAACCCAAACATTAAGATGTGCTGCGAAATTCGTCATGGTTTAACCTCATAATTAAGTTTGCGTTTCTTCATCCAGCGTATAACCAACAGGTCTATAAACGCCCTGAATGCTCTATTAAATACCCCGTACTTTGATTTCCCAAATTTTCTCGGATAATGGTTTACCACGATTTCAGTAACCGTAAAACCTTCCATTTTAAATAATGTTGGCAAAAACCGATGCATACCATGAAACAGCTTAATCCGATTGAGACATTCTTTCCGATAAGCCTTGAGGGAACATCCCGTATCCTTAATATCTTCCCATGAGAGTCTATTTCTTATTGAATTGGCTACCCGGGAAGAAATGCGCTTAATCCACGGATCGTTTCTCTTCTGCCTCCACCCGCATACCATATCATAGGTATTCAGTTTCTCAAGTAATTTGGGAATATCCGCAGGATCATTTTGCAAATCAGCATCCATAGAGATTACATATTTTCCTCTGGCATGCCGAAAGCCTGCATCCATGGCAGCAGTTTGGCCTGCGTTCTTCATAAAGTGGATGGTACGGAAGTGCGTATATTGAGCACACCATTTTTCTAATGCATCGCCACTGCCGTCAGTGCTGCCATCATTAACAAAAATTACCTCATAATTCTGATTTTGCATGGCGTTGATAATAGAGTTGCCGAGAGGTTCTATATTATCGACCTCATTATAGACTGGAATAACGATAGAAATGTCCGGTTCCATCAACAGGAGAATCTTAAGAGAAATTCACAAATCATAAACGTGTGGTACCAGCCTTTATAAGCCTATTTGAAAAGTGAAGTCCATACACACGAGTATCAGACGGGAAATAATCCTTATTCTCAATAATTATATATCAAGTTTTATAAATTGCCAAAAGAAATTATCATAGAATAAAAGACTGTAGCTATCGATCAATGTGGTAAGCTTTTAATTTATTATATAAAGTTTTCAAAGATATACCAAGAGCCTCTGCAGTGAGTGTTTTATTTCCTTGTTTTTCATGAAGTACTCCGCCCCTTTTATTTCTCCTGAGGTCAGGAGTGGGTTCCGGATGTTATCGGGTAAATCCTCAGGAGAGATAGTATCGCCTTCTGTCAACACGACCAATCGCTCAAGGGTATTCTTCAACTCCCGGATATTTCCTGGCCAGGGATATTGCATCATTACCGACATTGCTTCCGGAAGGAGCTTTTTCTTTTGTGTATTTTGACAGAAATTATCGAGAAAGTGATCAATTAAAATGGGGATATCTTCCTGTCGTTCCCGCAGTGAAGGAAGGGATAATGTAATTACGTTTAACCGGAAATAGAGATCTTCTCTGAATTTTCCGTTTTTTACCTCCAGTACCAGGTTTTTATTTGTAGCTGCAAGTATGCGGGTATCTACGGTAATGATCCTGTTATCGCCAACGCGCCGAACTTCACCTGATTGAACAACACGAAGAAGCTTTGCTTGTGTATTAACCGTTAATTCTCCAATCTCATCCAGGAATAAGGTGCCTCCGTCTGCTACTTCAAACAGGCCTATTCGTGATTCGGTAGCACCGGTAAATGCCCCTTTTATATGCCCAAAAAGTTCACTTTCCAGGAGAGTTTCCTGTAAGGTCGCACAGTTAACCACGACAAATGGCTTATGTGCTCTTGTGCTGAGCTGGTGGATTATTTGAGCGATGAGTTCCTTACCCGTGCCGCTCTCCCCCTGAATCAATACGATTGCGTCTGAGGGCGCTACTTTATGAATCATTTTATATAGTGCGTTTATTGCAATGCTGTTCCCGACCATGATAGAGGTTCCCTGGGCATCTTTTACCAGTCTTTTGAGATGTGCGTTTTCTCTCTGTAATTGCCTTTTTTCAAGCGCCTTTTGCAGCAACACATCGAGTTCATGTAACCGGCACGGCTTGGTAAGATAATCATAGGCTCCTGACTTGATAGCCTGAACAGCGTTTTCAATAGTGCCCTGGCCTGTCAGGATAATTACCTCTGTCGTTGACTCCAGATCTTTTATCTTTCTCAGGGTCTCAATGCCATCCATGCCAGGCATCGTAATATCCAGTATTACCACATCAAAATCCCGTTCCTGCATATTTTTTAAGGTCTCTGCGCCGCTGGCGCAACAGGTTACCTTATATCCCATGCGGCTTAGTTCTTTTGCCATAATATTCCGAAACGTATCTTCGTCATCAGTAAATATAATAGTAGGTTTCTTTCCCATAAAATTATCGTAATTCTCAAAATGATTTTTTATTATAAAATACTTGGCGATGTAGGGCGAGGCCTTTGCCTTGCAAAGACGCAAACCTGACTCGGAAGTTGTCCTAAGAGATTATTTTTTCATAGTCATTGCGGGCAAGCCAAAGCCCAGAGCAAAGAAGAAGTAATCCCCCTTGATCCCCCTTTAGAAAAGGGGGAAATGTACGAGTGTTGAGAAAAGAGGAGATACGGGTATTTCCTTCGTGAGAGAGGAAAGAGGATTAACAATTCCTGTATTTTCCCTTTGACAGAGATTCCCAAGTCCTTCCTTTTCTAAACACTTATATGTCTCCCCCTTTTCTAAAGGGGGAGCAAGGGGGATTAAGATGCTTCAGTCGCTCCTCCTTTGCAATGATACGATGCTACTACCTATTACCCTTTTTGGACAGCCCTTATCCATACCATACCCTTACGATCCAACAGTATTTTGAGCAACTATAGATAACTTAAGGAGAAATGCTCCATTGTTACTCTTTACGTTGAATTACAGTATTCCAAGGATGAAACCGAACATATCCTCAACTGACGAAGGACTACCCTGATGGTCATCTATGAAAAAGCATGTCAAGAAAAAATAATGTTCCTGTTGACAGATTGCCGGTGATCAGTCTGTCATTATAGTTCTCACTCTTCCTCCATACGCTTAAAGATATTGCCGCTATCTTACGACATACTGCATTATAGGCATTGTCATGACTGATACCTCTCAACCGCAAGGTATCGTAATAGTTCCTTAAACCGCTCTTACCCTTTAAAACCGAATGTCCTGCCATCTTGTATACGCATTTTAATATCCGATTTCCCCAAATCTTTTCACTCCCATATCCCCTGCCGTCACTTATCCTCTTATGCCTCACCAACCCACAGTAGCTGTAATATTTGTACTTACTGCTAAATCTCTCCGGGTCTATTACCTGGGAGACGATCTTCGCCGCCTGGATACTCCCAATACCGGGAATGCTCTTGAGATATTTTATCTCTT
>NZ_SZPP01000033.1:0-37009 GCF_030263775.1 Candidatus Jettenia sp. AMX1 | reverse complement strand
TATGATGAAATTAGGAATGCCGGAAAGTTATGCGATCTCATAAATTGCATACTACAGGGAAAAACTGCTTTTTTATCGGATTTGTGCAACAAAGCCATTCTAAATTAATAACTCTGGGTTCGTTATAACTGCTCCATACCAAATTTTCATCTTCATCCTCAACTCCTAAATGAATTCTATAACCATTCCCTATAAATCTTAAAGAGAAATTTGCAGGTTTACCACTTCCGTTAGGAGCATTCAGTTTAAAAAAAACTCCTTTTTTATCTAATCCCCCAACTTTTAATTTAGAATATTTGATCTTATAAGTTCCTGGTTCATTTATCAAAATATCGATAGAACCATCTTTTTCATTAATATGGAAAGACTGCACCCGCATCCAATATTTTTTGTTTCCGTGTTGTTTTCGTAATTTATACACTTGCAACATTTCTTCACGATTTTCGTCAATCCCTTTGCCAGGAAATACCTTTATATTTAAAGGCCTCTTTATTTTAGAGGTCCCAGCATTTTCTACTTTCAAAGAAAATAATCCAATTATATCCTCGTTATATGGCATTACTTCTGATTCAGATAATGTTATATTAGCATCTTCTTTCAATGCATTTGACGGAACTTCCAACATTAAAGCTGTTTTAGTACTTAACGTTATATTAATATTACCACTTCTAACGCCCAAATATTGAGTAGCAGAGTTTTTTTCTTGCGATAAAGCATTTTTAGAAATAAAAACACTTATAAACACGAGCAAAAAGATATTTAATACGATATGAAGTAATCCAGACACCACATCCATTTGCTTATTTGTTGTATTCATGCTTCTCTCTTTCCTAACTGCTTTATCAGAAGTAATAATTATTTTACGGTAAAATGATAATGAAACAAAAAAAGCCTTACTGCAAAGATATTTGTTAAAAACATCTTCGGCAGTAAGGCTATCTTTCTGATATTTCTTATCTGGAGATGACTTGAGCTGAGATCCTACACTTTGCGCCCCCTGATCACTCAGGGTTTACCTTTATCGTGGTATTTGTACCGCAAAATTATTTTTACCACTAAACCATTTGTAGAATTATATGTCAAGGGAAAAACTAATTGTTTATTTGAATAGTTCTCTTTTACTTCTTGTTTAATAAAATTTTTTATCTTTTTGAGAAATAGGCATATTGGTTTGATTATATCTATTTGCCGGATAGGATGGGCATACATAATTACTCAAGATAAGGTGCAAACCTGACCTGAGAGCTATCCAAAAAGACTATATTTTAAGGGTTATTGAGAATAAGCCAAAGCCAGGAGCAATCAAAGGAGAAGTAATCCTCCTTGTCTCCTTTAGAAACTTATCCTTACCTACAAGTCGGGTAGAGAGTGAAGGGAAAGGCGCAGTAAACCAGGAGGAACATGAAGACCTGGGGATGCAAAATTTTGTATCTGTACTGAGCATGTTGAACGGATAAAAAGCAGAGAGAAAAAAATATGAAAAACCGTAACCATTGAGTTTTCAGAAAGAACTATCAGGCAATACAAGCATTATAAGAGAAGCGAAGCAGGTGATGATTCACATACACCCTTAATCCTCTATCAAAGGGTTAAGGAGTGCGTTCAGGAATCGACATGATTCCCCATTATGGGTTCAATTGTACCTTGAACCCCTATCCTTTACATGGAGTCGGTAGCTCATGTTGTTCTCATAGTCTCAGCGCCAGGGAAATATTTCAAATTGAGGGTTCAGGTTATAAACCTGAACCCGCTTGAGTAAGATTTTACGAATCTCCTGTCAAAGGTAGTCTCATGTATGATTCATGTAACTACCGAATAAGAGAACAATGACCAGGAGTATTTCTATGTAAGTTGTCTATAGGTGTGCAACTGGTATCGTCTCAGTTCTTTCAGGAAGCCGTTTCCCATTGGCAATCTCTTCGACTGCCTGTAATATTGTGGAATGATAATATCGGTAACCACACGTATCGCATACACCAACAGGAACGTCTTCAAGCATAATAAAGCCAGTCTTATGCTTAAAGATCTCCTTTTTTATCAAACGCTTTTTTACAATACCTTCACAGTACTCACATGTATAACCGTACATTTTTTCTCCTCAATGCTCTATATGCATGGACAAACGGAGTTTGTCCATGCCACCCTAACCCTGTATAAATAAAATCAATTTTCTATACAATCAGGTAATTTTGTAAACCGTTATAATTAGGAAAACTCCTGTTTCCTTAAAACGACCTACTACTCCTATTATTGTAGAGCGATCCGTACCTGTTCCTTCTATCACAAATTTGACGCCACGAGGGTCATTTTTCTCTGTCTTTTTAATTTTACCACGTAAAATGGCACTTTCAATATCACAAATATCAAGGCTATCCTCTGCCATTTCTTCTACAGCATGATACGTCATATCATAGTTACCCGATCTCATGGTATCACGTATCTTTTCAATTGTTCGCCGGGGCATTGTTACGACTCCAATCTCCTGTATGCTAATCCTTGTACCATTCCTCTTTTACCATTGCAGAATGCGGCTATATTATGTATACATTGTAACACGTGAGGTATATTCAAGCAATTTTAAACCTTTTGTTTAGATTTTTTCCCCAACTATATCCAAATCCTGAAAGTACTCCATACCTACTGCCTTGAGGGACTGATGACTCGAAGGTTTCACTCGGAACTGGCGTTTCGTGGAATGCATAACCTTCTCTTATTATTCTACCCTCATCTGAAGAGGAAAAACGGTAAGAGTTTCCCTGCTGAAAGAGAGCAAAGAGAAGCTGGTGGTGGTCCTTGATAGCAATGGTTTAAAGGTATACTAAGAAGGTGAATGGAAGATAAGATTTAGAAAATTATTTGAGGTCTCCCAGAGGTATAAAAACATAGGTTTAATCCATTGTCTTCGACCCATTGCGGGTTCAATTTTGCACATTGAATCCAGATGCTTTGCGCGGAGTCGATGGCTCATATTGTTCTCATAGTCTCAGCGCCAGGGAAATATTCCACATTGAGGATTCAGGTGATAAACCTGAACCCGCCCAGAGAAGCAAGGTAAACCAAGAAGAACACGAAGTACACGAAGAAAGAATGACCTGGAGACGCAAGATTTTGTGAAAGACGTAGAGAAACAAGATCTTGCGTCTCTCCTGAGCATATTGAACAGATAAAAATGAGATGTGGAACTCTCTCATTCTTCATGTACTTCGTGTTCTTCGTGGCGTTTTAAAGATGTGGGTAGGGATAAGTTATTAAGGGGGACTTTAAAAATTTCCCCTTAATAAAGGGAGCAAAGGGGTTGTAATCTGCATACAGATAAAACCGGCTGAACTTTTGCGGAAAACCTGATTTATTTAGCTATAAATTTCATCGTTGTTTTTATTGAGATCAGGATATCTCTAATATCTCTATTTTCACACGGTAGCCAAGTTTATGGAGATAGTCGCAGCAGTCGTCCCAATACAGGCCAAATTCTCGCACATCGGCAAGTCCTATCCGCGCGGTGATGTCTCTTAAAAGCTCAAAATACTGATCTTCAAAATCAGCTTCTCTCATCATATCCTCTGCCCAACTTATAAGATTTGATGTGTCTATTCTTCTGTTGATATAATCTATCAGCATATTTACGAGCATTTCTCTGGTTACAATCATGTCCTTATTCTCCCACATTTTTATGGCCCTCGTCTTTAGGAGTTTTTTCGTGAATTTCCATTAACTGATCTATGTCATTATAAATTTCCTGGTAAAACCTGGCAGTCTCTTCGCTGGCATTTACCTCTTTAACGTATCTCGCCCTTCTTCCGTGTCTGCCTTTTACCTCAAGCCAGTATTTTCTACCGCCATTATTGAGTTTCTCCCAATGGGGAAATTTTCTTTCATGTAATTGTCTTCTGTCTTCGATACTCATTATGATTTGTCCAAAAGAAAGAATATTTGGTTTGTAAATCGTTGAATATCAAATAATTTTACCAGATTATCATACATTTTCAAACAGATATGATCTTGCCTGATCTGAGGAAGATGAATTTGAACTCAGGGTTGTCTCTGTTAAGACATCGCTTTACTGCTTCAGTATAGACCTCTTTTTGATGGCGGTATTTACCTAACTTCTCTGCAAACTGATCGCCGGCACGAACGTTCTTCCCACTATTACCCGCAAAAGAAACCGCTTCCGCAAAGGAAAGGTCTGTTGTCTTCATCGTGTCTGTCTTGTACTCAGCAATAATGATACGGTTATCTATCTTATAGAGGATATCGATTTTTCCTCTCATAATTTGTCCATTCCACGGAAGTAAGAAGGGCACTTCCCGCCCAAGAATTTCCGCACTTTGCAGCTCTCTGTATGCCTCCGAATCAATAAAATCCAACAGTATTTTGAATGTCTCTGCTTTTATAAACTCCAGGTCCCGCGCTTGTATTGTATACAGAGATTTTGTAACCATCCCTTCATATATTCCCGGAGAGGAAAAGAATGAAGGGTTGATATAAACCTTAGAACCCCCTTCTTCTGGAACAGAAGTTGATGTATGTATCGGAGTCGTTGACATAACTCCTGCATCCTCATTTTGCGTGGTGAACACCCATCCCATAGTGGATTCTGTTAATCTGCAGAGTTCTTCTCTCGTCCCGTGGAAATCCCATCTCTCCAATACATAATGACACATGGAGCCAATTAACATAGCAAGGTTTAAACGGTCTTCAGCAATCTTCCCGACTCCGCCACTGAAAGCAGGGGGGGGCTCCTGGTGAGATATCCCTTCCGCGGAGAGGGACGTTGGGGAGATGAAGACAGGGGTTTGTTTTATCTCATCCATTGCCTGTTTACGCTTCCTCCATATTTCCACCCAAGATACCCAATCAGCACTCCACTTTTTCTCCCTTTGGGTTTTTGAGGGACGACGTATACCGTCGAATTTGAAATGTTCTGCAAAAATCTCTGCATTTCCTAAAGAGATTTTTTTTCTACTGGAGGAATTATTTTTTAATCCCCCTTGATCACCCTTTAAAAAAGGGGGAGAATGCCCTTTATCTCCCTTGAGAAAAGGGGGAGATTTTGGTGTTTTTTCAAAAGAGGAAATTTCCGGCGTTTTTGTAGAAGGTGATGAAGGGCTATTTTCTGAATCTGCGGGCAAGCTGCTAGTGCTCGTAATTATTTCGCTATCAAACTCAATACCTGCGGATTTCTTCATCGATTGTGTAATCAGTCCCATATAGGATTTATCATCGTACTTCAATAAACCGGTAAGGATGAGTCGTTCCTTTGCTCTGGTCATTGCCACATAGAGGATCCGTTTCTCTTCTTCCCATGAGCGGTCATTTAATTTTTTTTCAATGAGAATACTGTGAAGATTCCTTACCTGCCGGTTCCCTCTGCCAATCACTATGCCCGTTGTGGATGTAGACCAATCGAATACGGCCGGACCCGGGACTTCATTGTCATTTCTTACTTCACCGTGTAAGTTACCCAGGATTACGACAGGAAATTCCAACCCCTTCGATTTATGGATTGTCAGGATTTTCACGACATCCAGCGTCTCGTCGGCGAGAGGACTCTCTCCCTCTTCCTTTGCCTCCTTTATTCGCCTGGTTATACGGCCGATGAAGGTTTTCAAAGAGATCGCATCAGATTGTTCCTGATCGCATGCCATCTGGTAGAGTTTCCGGAGGTTAGCCAGCTTCTGTTCGCCGTGCCATGCAGAGGCTGTGATCTCGGCAATATGGGTATTGTCCATAATCTCGTCAATAAGCTGAGAAACGGGAAGTATGCCTGCACGAGCATGGAATTTTCTGAGAAGGTTATAAAACTCTTTTACTATGGGTATAAAATCGGGCTGATTCAGGGTTTTGTCATTTTCTTTTAATCCCCCTTGATCCCCCGTTAGAAAAGGGGGAGAATTTGTTTGATCCTCCTTGAGATCCGAGATGTCTTTACGGTAATCGAACAGATTATGTATCCGAAGCTCGTATATCTCACGGTCGGTTAAGCCTACCATAGGCGAACGCAGCACACCTGCCAGGGCAATTGTATCGTAAGGGTTTTCTGTAATACGGAGGAGATTCATAAAATCGAGAACTTCCTGGGTAGTATAGAAGTATTTTTCACCTTCTACAAGGTAAGGAATACCGTATCGTTTAAAGGCCTCAATATACGGCCTTACCTGGGTAAATGCGCGCAGAAGCAAGGCGACATCCTTGTATCGGAACTTTCGCAGTCTATTTTCTGCCAGTTCATCCCTTATAGCTTCATTATTTACCTGTTTTATTATCCATCGTGCAATCCACTCGGCCTCAGCCTCCCTCGATTCATCGGCTTTCATCTCCTTTCCCTCATTATCAGACACAAGGATGATCTCAACTGTTTGTGAGGGATGTGCCTTCGGTCTATTGGCATGGATTGGAATGTAGCAAGGTTGCAAGCCAGGCCGTTCTATCATGATTCTTCCATCAAACAACTGGTTTATTACATCAATGATACCGCTATGGCTTCTAAAATTTTCCTGTAATTTTAAAACCTCGTTCGGCCTGCAAATCTGTTTTACTACCTGCTCATAGGCCTCAATATCTGCCCTGCGGAAGGAATAAATGGATTGCTTGGGATCGCCAACAATAAAAAGCTTTCCCGGCTCAGGGACTACCTCACAGGCTTCCCCGCTATAATGTCCCGATGCTTCGGAAAGGAAAAGAACGATTTCATACTGAACAGGGTCGGTATCCTGAAACTCATCCACGAGTATGGCCCTGAACTCAGATTTCAGTTTATCCCGAATAAAACGGTATTCACTATTCCGGAGCAAATCCCTGGTTAAGGTAAGAAGACCGTCAAAAGAGACGTACCCCTGTGATATATACGTTTGCCGAAAAGCCTTTGCAAACGGGATGATGAGGTCTAATACGACCTTTATAAACCCATCATCAACAGTTTTTAACTTCTTTAATAGATTATGACTCTCTTTTACCAGCGCCTGTGCTGTTTCAAATCCTCCGTTTGTCCATCCCGCCTTTGCCTCAGAAGCTTTCTTATCAAGATCGTACTCCAGGTTGTTCAAATGGCGAATGCCTTGTTTCTTTATGGTATCAAGAATCTTTAATAATTCCTGTAGTTGTGAAAGGAGGTTATTCTTTGGCTTCTCACAGGAAGGGATAATTTTACCAATCTCGCTTCGTAACGGATCCAGTATCGTATGGCGCCATTCATCATCAGGGCTTGACATAAGAGAATTAAAAGGGATAGTAAACCCTGACAAGCGTTTTGCTAATTCCTTAAGCGACCCAAGGTCTAATCGCTTGAGTACATATTTCCAGATATGTGCACGAGGGGAAGCGAGGGTAAGCTCTGTATCCAGCCACTGTGTCCATTCTTTATCAAATAGCTCATCAAAGACATCCCCTTCATCCACGACAAACCCGGGAACTACACCTGATTCAACAGGATACAGGCGCAGGATATAGGCGGCAAAGCTGTGAATCGTTCCAATAACGGCTTTATCCATATCCTCAAGGGATTTCCTTGCACGACGTTCAATCTCACGATACGTTACCTGATAGGTATCACGGATGTGAGCCAGAAACGATTCTCCTTTCATCTTCTCGTCTTCTGAGGCATTTCCCCTGATAACAGCGACAATCTTTTCCAGTTCTCCCAGCAATCTCATCTTTATATCGCTGGCAGCCTTCTCGGTAAACGTCATGGCAACCACTTTTTGGATGGGACTTTCCTCTTCTTGAAGCCTTTTGTGGCCTAAGAGTACATGCAATACCCGGTTTACCAGAAGTGTAGTCTTGCCGGTTCCTGCACCAGCCGTCACAACGATATTTCTTTCCTGTTCGAATACCGCAAGTTTTCTTGTAGCATCATCGATAGGCTTTTGCATAATAGTGTATTGCTCTATAAAAGATTTCTCTTCCGTTACATAAGGCGAGGATAAATTTGTAAAGATGCAAACCCGAAGGTTTGCCCTGCGTTTGAGCTTTATAGTTAATAATACAATTTTTTATTTGAAATATCAGGATAATTTTAAATAATGACAATAGGATATGTCCATAGAATAAGGAGGTAAAATTATGAAAGCTATGATCCTGGCAGCAGGGGAAGGAACGCGGGTAAGGCCAATAACGTTTATGCTTCCCAAACCCATGATTCCCCTGGTAAGGGCGCCAGTTATGGAACTTATTATACAACATCTGAAATCCTTTGGAATTGATCAAATTATTATAAATACCAGTCATCTTGCCCCGCTTATAGAGAATTACTTCCGGGACGGAGATCGCCTGAATGTGCAAATTGCCTATTCATTCGAAGGGAAGCTTGTGGATAGGGAACTCAGAGGAGAAGCCCTTGGCTCGGCTGGAGGCATGAAAAAAGTACAGGATTTTTCGGGATTCTTTGATGGTACTTTTATGGTAGTATGCGGCGATGCATTTATTGATCTTGATATATCAAAAGTCCTGGAATTCCACATAACAAAAAAATCTATTGCAACAATCGTTTTAAAAGATATTCCCCGCTCTAACGTTTATAAATACGGGGTTGTTCAGACGGATGATACAGGGAGGATTTTAAAATTTCAGGAGAAGCCAAAGATTGAGGAAGCAATTTCCACAGTGATTAATACCGGTATCTATATTTTTGAGCCTGAAGTGTTTGATTATATCCCAACAGGTGTTAAATACGATATCGCAAACGACTTATTCCCTGGACTTCTTCAGGCAAACAAACCGGTCTATGGAGTATCTATTCCCTTTCAATGGATAGATATTGGCTCTATTCCTGATTATTGGGAGGCATCACGACTGATTCTCTTAGAGAAAGTGAAGGGATATTCCATACCCGGACATCAGATAAAAAAGGGAATTCATACAGGAATAAATCTCAAATTGAACCTGGATAAACTTAAGATCGTTCCGCCGGTATACATTGGCAGCGGCACAAGTGTTGGGGATGGAGCAGAGATACGCGGTCCTACGGTAATAGGATCTAATTGCGTTATAGACCCTGGGGCAATAATCAGGGAATGCCTTATCAGTGATTACACACGGATAAGTAGTGTAGCAAAACTGGAAAGGAAGATTATCTTTGGTAAAAATTGCATAGACCCGTCGGGAGAATCGCTCGATATAGAAGAGTATCACATTGGATGGGTTGTGGATGATGTCAGAAAGGAATCTGAAATTTCAGAAACTCATAAATTACTTATTGAACTTGCGAAAGAACTTTTATAAGCAAAACCTTACATAACACAGAAAATACCTCTATATTCGCAGTAACAATTCCTGCCTGCCGGTATGTCCCCAAGCTACTATTTCCCAATTTCTCTTCTTGACTAAAATGCCTATTTACTATACAGTGATAGAAATTATTTTTGAGCATTGATGTAAACGTTTGGATTTATCAGAAAAACAGATACATGAACCTCTTCCAAAAATTAAAACCGGGAATTCCTAAAAAAGGTCTTTTCTATATCGCTACCGCGGTGTGGGGATTTGTCTCATTTCGGATCCTTTCTATTGGGTTTGATGATATTTTTGAGAATACATCATTTTACTGGATATTCCTTTTAGCCGGCGTCTTACTATCTATTCCTTTTTTCAAATTTTTCTTCCTCAGGATCTCGAATAAACATATCAGGAGAATACTCAATGCAAAAAGTGAACGGCCTTGCCTTTTCTCTTTTTTTGATATCAAGGGTTACGGCATCATGGCTTTTATGATTGCATTAGGGATCATTGCACAAAAAATAAGAATCGTTCCACTTTTGTACATAGGAACGTTTTATATTTCGCTGGGGCTCTCTCTTTTCTTTTCCGCTCTCCACTTTCTTATCTCGGGGATACGGTATAAGCACATGAGCATCTGCAGATAAATGGGAAAACCTAAAATCCCAAGATACTTAAAAATATTATGGAATAAGAACCTGTAATACAAGGGACCATCTTTTATGAGTCTGATGTAGGGCAAGGCTTTAGCCTTGCTCAGAAAACTTTAGAAAGGAGCACAAATGAGTAAGAAACAATGGAGCAGTCCACCAGCAATGTTGATCGATCCCAAGAAAATTTACTATGCAACGATGGAAACCGAAAAAGGTACGATTGAAATACAACTCTATCCGCAATATGCCCCGAAAACAGTCAACAACTTCGTTTTCCTGGCCCGGGAAGGCTTTTACGATGGCATCAAGTTCCATCGGGTAATCAGCGACTTCATGATCCAGGGCGGTGATCCCACAGGCACCGGTAGAGGCGGTCCCGGATATAAATTCGAGGATGAGGTAAAGGGAAATCCCCTGGCTCATGAGACTGGGGTGATCTCAATGGCCAACGCAGGACCAAATACCAACGGGAGCCAGTTTTTTATCACACACTCACCACAACCACATCTCAACGGTAAACATACTGTCTTCGGTAAAGTAACCAGCGGCAAGGATGTCGTGGATGCAATCCGTCAGGGCGATATGATTACTAAGGTAACTATTCGTGAAGCTGAAGGCTCTTAAACCGGGCATACTACGTATGCCACGGAACACAACAGGAAAAAGAAAGATGAAACAACCTAAGCCCAAAGGGCTGTTATGATTATAGATAATGCACAATCACGAATAAATAACCCCGAAGGGGTGAAATGATTATAGACCCTTTACCATTATTGTACCCGTATTACCTTGCAATGCCTCCTTGACCTTATCAAGAGAGGTAATGATTGCTGATCTTCCTCCCCAATCCAGGAAATTTATGGCTGCTTGAATTTTTGGGCCCATACTCCCTGGAGGAAAGTGACCTTCTTTCATATATTTTTTAGCATCATCTATGGTTAATCTGCCGAGGGCATGTTCGTTTGATTGTTTGAAGTTTAAGAAGGCATGTTCCACATTCGTAAGCATCATAAGACAATCTGCCTTGATACCCCGCGCCAGAATACCAGAAGCAAGATCCTTATCAATTACAACATCAACGCCTTCCAGGTCTCCATCTTCTCTCATAACAACCGGAATGCCACCGCCGCCGGCTGCTATGGCAATATCACCCGCTTCCAACAGCTTTTTTATAGCCCGCTCTTCTACAATCCCGATAGGGTTCGGAGAAGCAACAGCCCGCCGGTATCCCCTATGAGAATCTTCCACGATGTGCCAGCCTTTTTCCTGACGGAAGTATTCCGCCTCTTCTTTCGTAAAGAAAGGACCTATGGGTTTGGTGGGATTTGAAAAGGCTTTATCATGTTTATCGACAATAACCTGTGTAACGACAGTAACTACACACCTATCAATTCCTTCTTTTCGCAGCCGATTGGTTAAGGATTGTTGGATCATATATCCTATTGCGCCCTCAGTATCTGCCACGCAGATACTGAGGGTAAGTTCCGGTACCTGATTCCGGCCAGCATCTGACATGAGCAGCATATTACCTACCTGAGGTCCATTCCCATGCGTAATAATTACCGCATAGCCTTGCTTCAAGCAGTAAACGATACCATCCAGACTCTTCCGGATATTCTCAAACTGCTCTGCAATAGTACCCTTTTGCCCCTCACGGATGAGGGCGTTTCCTCCTAAGGCAATTACGATAATTCGATCTTTCATGCTACAATAATTTTTTTTCTATAAGTTCTTTCAGGGTAGGTGTGCCTATTTCTTGCAGTTCATAGCGAACCCTATCAGTTGGTTTATCTATAAAGATAAGCTTCCTTAAGTCAATGGGTGTGCCAATAATCACCATATCGCATGGAATACGGTGTATGGTTTCCTGTAACTCTTTTTTCTGGGAATGTCCATAGCCCATCGCAGGCAACAATTTTCCTATGTGGGGATAATTTCTGAATGTTTCAGCAATAGATCTTATGGCAAAGGGTCTTGGATCGATAATCTCCCCTGCTCCATATTTCTCTGCTGCCAGGATTCCGGCGCCAAAGGCCATACCACCATGTGTTAAGGTTGGCCCATCCTCTATAACCAATACTCGTTTGCCCTTTATCAGTTCCGGCTCTTCAACAGTTATCGGTAATGCAGCATCCACAATGATGGCGTCTGGATTTAATAATTTTACCTGCTCTTTCAGGCGCTTTACATTCTCCGGCTCCGCCGTATCTTCCTTACTTATAATGATACTATGTGCCATCAGGAGATTCGTTTCTCCCGGATAGTAGGTAATCTCATCTCCTGGACGGTGCGGGTCAACGATGGTAATATGCATATCGGGCACATAAAAAGGGATGTCGTTATTACCTCCATCCCAGAGAATAATATCTGCCTCCTGTTCAGCTTCTCGTAAAATAGCTTCATAATCAACTCCTGCATATACCACCGTGTTGTGTTCTATATGGGGTTCATATTCTTCAATTTCCTCGATAGTACAGTCATGTCTTTTAAGGTCATCATAGGAGGTAAATCGCTGTATACGCTGTTTGGCAAGATCACCATAAGGCATGGGATGCCTTATAACAACAACATTCTTCCCCAGTTCTTTGAGAATTTTGCAAACCTTTCGTGAAGCCGGACTCTTGCCGCAACCTGTCCTTACAGCACAGATAGCAATAACGGGTTTTTTACTCTTTACCATAGTTTGCCTTGCACCGAGGAGAGTAAACTGTGCACCTGCCGCATTCACAAGGCTTGCTTTATGCATAACATATTGATACGGCACATCGCTGTAAGAGAATACCACCTCGTCAATAGCATGGGATTTTATAAGCGTTATTAATTTTTGTTCCGGTTCGATAGGGATACCCTTTGGGTACAGTTTACCTGCTAATAAAGGAGGGTATTGCCTTTCGGCAATATTTGGTATTTGTGTTGCTGTAAATGCGATCACTTCATATTCGGAATTATCACGAAAGCACATATTAAAGTTGTGAAAGTCCCGTCCAGCCGCTCCCATGATAATGATTTTTTTTCTCTTTGGCATGTGAGCCCTCCTCTCAACCTTTCCTATCATTTTTTTATCAACATATCCACCATTACATTCCATATCCTGTCAGCAATTACTTGTTCAGACAGCAATTGGCCATTCTTTATACAATCGATCATTATCCAGTTATTTTTTCCCTTCACAATTTCCAGAAAGGTTTGTTGAGCATATCGCAGATGATGTATATCCTCTTCATGAATATCTTTTTTTTCATCTCCGAGATACGTGCGCTGTTCTTTCTTTTCAATAAGCCGGTACGCTATCTCTGCCGGTACATAGAGCAAGATATTCAAATGAGACCTTGGGACAGCAAAGATAGCATGTTCTAAGATATCCAACCATTGAAAAAATTTTTCTCTCTGAGCAGAATCACTGATTTTTCCTCCCTGGTGAGCCATATTATCACATACATAGCGGTTCGATATGATAATCTTGCCCTCTCTTAACCACGTATTCATTTGTTCTTTGCACTCCCATCGGTCTCCTGCGTAAAGCACTGATGCCAGGTATGGACTTACTATCTCTGCACTGCCAAACTCACCTTTAAGGTACTTTACAATCATATCGGCAAAAAAGGTTTTACCGTACTGGGGAAAGTCTGTAGTGACGGCAGGGTAACCCTCTTTTAGCAAACGCTCATACAAAAGCTTTGTTTGCACTGTTTTACCACTACCATCGATACCGGTAATAACAACTAATTTTCCCCGCATTCCATATTCTCCAATTTTCGTTTATCTCATTTTTCTGTACAGATATCTATTGCTTTATAGCAATTTTATCGCTATTGTCAATATTTTATATCGAAACTATAAAAATTTGAGAGATTATCTTCTATGTTGACCTGAGAAGTAAAATCTGCTACATTTGATATCCTGTTGAAAGTCCATAACGAATCCTTACTCTTTTCTAAAACACCGATAGAAACAATGTCAGAAAACAGTTGTATATATGCAGAAAAAATCAGAATAAAGATTTATACAATACTGCTCATCTCGATAAGTATAATAAGTTTTTCAGGATGTGGTGTATTTTCTAAGAAAGTTACCATTGATAATGTAGTGACAAAAACTGATATTGAACTCCAGCGCAAGTTAGAGGAATGGACAGAACAGCTCTACTCTAACGACCCCACAGTAAGAAGCTCCGCGGCAGTTTCTCTTCTGGGTTTAAACCTTCTCCATGCACAGGAACCATTGGTAAAGATATTAAGGAATAATGGTGAGCGTGAGGATGTGCAGATATCTGTCATTAATGCATTTGGATTCACCAAAGATGACCGCGCAACAGATATTTTGATCGATTTATTGGATAGTGAATCCGCTCCGATTCAAACTGCTGCAGCCGAATCACTTGAAAAGTTGAAAACAAGAAATTCTATACGAAAAATGTCTGAGACAATGCTCGATCCTAAACAGTCTATAAGTGTTAAGTTATTACTGGCAAAATCATTGGGCAATACAAATGACCGGGATGCTGTCGATCCCTTGATTAAAACGCTTTCAATGGATGACATCAGATTGAGACAAGTGGCCATGGAATCTCTGGAAAAGATTACGAAACAACCCAACATGAATGATTCAGCATGGTGGAGAGAGTGGTGGACCCGTAACAGATCAAAAACACGTGAACAATGGCTTGAGGATATTGTATCAAAGCAGGAAGAGAATACACAACAGTTGGAATCAAAGATTGAGGAATTAAACTTCGAAATAGCCCAAAAGTTTATTAAACTGCTTGAAGTTCGGTCTGATAAAATGGACCCAAAGCCATTAATTGAGGCGATGGAGAGTGATTATCCCAACGTAAGGATATTTGCTGCAAAAGAATTGGTAAAGATTAAGGAACCATCAGTAATCAATGCATTAATACATGCCATATCAGACGAACAGAAGGAGGTTCGCATCGAAGTGGTTCAGGCACTGGGAGAAATTGATAATGACGATAGAGTCATCAAACCCTTAATTCAGTCTTTAAGCGACACGAGCCTTGCGGTCAGAAAAGAAGCGGCAAAAGCCTTAGGTAAACTGGGAAAACGTGAAGCAGAAGAAGATTTAATTTTAGCATTAAATAATAATACCGATATCTCTCTTATATGTTCTATAATAGAATCTTTAGGGCAGATTGGAGATACACGGGCGGTTGATCCTCTTATTACTTTTTTAGGACATAAAGAACCAAAAGCACGGGAATGCACAGCCGCTGCACTTGGAAAGATCCGTGATGCGCGCGCAATGGAGCCTTTAATTGCCGCCTTGAACGATGAACAGGAGCGCGTACGTTGGTATGCCGCTGATGGCTTAGGGAAAATTGGTGACCCTCTCTGCGTAGAATCACTTATCAAATTACTTTCTGACCCCAGTGCGCGGGTAAGAGAATCTGCCGTAACGGCGTTGGGACAGATAGGGAATCAACAATCGATAGAATCGTTATTAAAAGCGCTTCAGGACGTTGATAAACGGGTCGCAGATCAAGCTGCCGAATCTCTCCTGAATATAAAAAAGATAGATTTTGAGGTTATGGATTCTATAGCAACTACCTTTTCTACCAACAAGGATTACAAAAGGGCGGAAATTATTTTAGAAAGGCAAATTGCAGAATATTCAACAAAACCAGAATTCAAAGAAGAGATTTTACAAGCTAAGATTAAATTAGCCAAAACACTCTTTACCATGAAAGACCTTCAGAAGGCGCTTGGTATTTATGAAGAGCTGGTAAAACAATTTCCGGACGATGATACCATAAAAATCCATCTTATACAGTGCTTAAAAGAGATGAAACAATTTGATCGTGCCCTGGAATGGTATACCATTTGGATCAAAGAAACATCCCGAAATAATCAATTATGCTGGCAAGGCCGTTTGGATATCGCAAATGCTATGTTTGAACAAGGAAAGTATGAGAATGTAAAAAGCCTCATCGACGGCTTACAAGTGGAAGATCTCAATTTAGGCGGAAGCGAATTCAAGCAAAATTTTCAAAGTTTAAAAGACGTGTCCGTAAGGGAATTATTTAATTCAAAAACGGTAAGCCAAAAATCAGAATTGGAAGAGTCCTTAAATGTTGAAAATAAAAAATAGTTCTATTTCAGGATAATTGTAATTATATGAAAATTCTTATTGTAGGTGCAGGTGCGGTTGGGTTTAATCTGGCAAAACAACTATCGATGGAAGGACATGATATTTCTGTCGTTGAAAAGGATTACGATCTCGTGAAACGAATTACCGAAAAGTTAGATGTCTCCGTTGTGTCGGGAAGTGCAAGCTCACCCACCGTTCTGGAGGAAGCAGGGATACAAAACACGGACATGGTATTGGCTGTTACGAATAGTGACGAGATAAATATGGTGGTCTGTACGCTTTCTCACAGCTATGGTGTTAAAACGAGAATTGCCAGAATAAGAAACCCCGAGTTTACTGATGAAAAACCCATTTTACACCAAAACGGATTTTATATAGACCACGTTGTAAATCCGGAAAAGATTACCATTAATTCTATTATGGATATCATAGGCACTCCCGGGGCTATCTATGTCGCAGATTTCACAGAAGGGGATATCCTCCTGAGAGGATTTAACGTGCCTGAAGATGCGCCCATAGCAGGAAAGAGACTTTCCGAGTTAAAGGAGGTAGAATCAACAGATTCTTTTCTTATTGTTGCTATTCAGCGAAATGATGAGATGGTTATTCCAACCGGTGAGACAAAGCTGCTGCCTCGTGACAATATTTTCGTACTGGTAGCCAAAGAGGCATTGCCTTTCTTCTTGCCTATGGTCAACAGACGGGCAGATGAGGTTGAAAAGATCGTTATTTATGGCGCAAATCGCATCAGTCTTGAACTGGCAAAAAAATTAGAAGATCATAAGATCAGCGTTACCATAATTGAACCGGATAAAGAAAAAACACAACAAGCTGCTGCAGTTCTCGACCGGACCATTATCCTTCAGGGAAATGGTCTGGATGTTGACCTTCTCAAAGAATCATCTATTGATATTACTGATTTTTTCGTAGCTTTATCAGAAAACGAGCAGACTAATATCTTATCTGCATTATTAGCCAAGAGACTTGGCGCAAGAAAAGCGATTGTACTTACCGAAGAGCCTGCATTTGTACCTATTATCAATTCATTGGGTATGGATATCGTCATTAATCCAAGATTAATTACCGTGGGGTCTATCCTGCAGCATATCCGGCGGGGACATACACTTTCTGTTGTAAAATTTCAACATAGTGAGGCGGAGGCTATGGAATTTATTGCTGATAAAGATTCAAAGGTTGTAGGTAAACCGATTCGGGAAATACCCTTTCCCCAAGGCTCTATTCTTGGAGCTATTGTGCGTGAAGGCACGATGCAGATACCAAGAGGCAATACCATTATAAACCCAGGAGAAAGTGTCATTGTCTTTGCTCTCCCGAACGCCATTGAGAAAATTCAATCCCTTTTTTCCAGTAAAAAAGATTGAGTAAACATCCACCGATTAGAGCACCTCACTTATGAATATTCCTATAGTATTATATACAGTAGGCAATCTCATACTTATGCTAGCCGGTATCCTGGTTGTCCCCTTGGGTGTGTCCCTGTATTACAAAGATATTGCTGCTATGTGGGCATTTGTTTACACGATAATCATTACCGGCATCCTGGGTGGATTCAGTAAGATATTTTTAAGAAAAAAGGCTGAGGCCATCGGTATCCGAGAGGGTATTGCCATTGTGACGTTTAGCTGGATCGTATGTATCTTTTTGGGCGCCCTTCCTTTTTGGTATTCTGGTGTATGTACAACCTATTGCGATGCCGTCTTCGAAACGACCAGCGGTTTTACGACAACAGGGTCGTCCATTTTTAAAGACGTCGAAGTATTACCCCATAGCATTCTTTTCTGGAGGGCGTTTACTAATTGGCTCGGTGGTATGGGTATTATTGTTATTTTCGTTGCCTTACTGCCTGCAATGGGTGTTACTGGATATCAGCTCTTTAGCGCCGAAGTAAGCGGCCCAACTGCCGATAAATTAAAACCTAGAATTGGTGAAACAGCAAAACTGCTCTGGATGATATATCTTGTCATTACTGTCTCTATGATGATATTGCTCGTCTGTGGTGGTATGCCTATTTTTGATTCAATTTGTCAGACATTCACAACGGTATCTACTGGTGGGTTTGCTATAAAGAACACGAGCACTGCATATTATAATAGTTTATACGTGGAAATTGTTACTGCGGCCTTTATGTTTCTTTGCGGATGTAGCTTTGCACTTTACTATAAATGTTTTCAGAAAGAGTTTAAGAAAATCTTCAAAAATTCTGAACTTCGATTCTTTGCAGGTCTTATATTAACAGCAATCTTATTTATCGCACTGATACTATATTTTAACTGGCAAAAATACCCAAATATTGAGGTCAAAAACCGTTATAATGACTTAGGGAATGCTTTTCGATATAGCTTTTTCCAAGTAATAACCGTTTGTACCGGAACTGGTCATGTTTCCGCTGATTTTGATTTATGGCCCGATATTTGCCGCTTCTTACTCATTTTATTAATGTTCATTGGCGCATGTGCCGGTTCTACTGGCGGTGGTATAAAATGTGTGAGAATATTGTTGTTACTGAAATCAAGTATGAGAGAATTGGTCCGTGTATTAAGGCCGAGAATGGTAAAACATGTAAAGATCAATGGCGAATCAGTAAGCGAAGAAATCATTACGGAAAGTTCAGTATTCTTTGTTGTATATTTAGGATTCTTTGGTATCTGTTCGCTTGCATTAATGGCGTTAAATACTGATATGATTACAGCTTTTTCCGCCGTAGCAACGTGTATGGCGAATTGCGGGCCGGGACTGGCAAAAGTGGGTCCAATGGCTAACTTTAGTGATATGAGTTATACCGGTAAGTGGATATTAAGTTTTTGTATGCTTTTAGGCAGGTTAGAAATTTATAGCTTAATACTTCTATTTTTACCTATCCTGTGGAAACGTTAGAATTTCTGTTGACTCACAAAAAACGTGATGATATACTTTAAATCTCTTATGGGCGATTAGCTCAATTGGCTAGAGCACTTGCCTTACAAGCAAGGGGTCATAGGTTCGAGTCCTATATCGCCCACCATTATTATGATGAAAGGTTTTATCGCTCTATAAAATAAGGGGCCGTAGCTCAATTGGTTAGAGTACCAGACTGTCGATCTGGATGTTGCGGGTTCGAGTCCCGTCGGCCTCGTTTTATACTTTGGTATTATTAGATTTACAAATTGAATTTTACTTCTGTTGACAGCTTGGTGACGATCACCCCTTTTAGAAATAGCATTGTAACATCAACTTTTACATTTCTACGCCTGAATGAGCATATCCTTCTGTTATCTTTATGTTGCTGTATTTCCCAAGACCCTTGTGATACATTAAAAAGCAAAATACCCTTATTGATTAACTGTGATGCTACGCTATGCCTTGTAGCATCGTAAAGCCTGACTGACGTATCACAATATCTACCCTTTCCCTGACTGCGTTCCCATATGCATCAAGATAATTTACAATAAGAAGCTCTAAAGTATTTGTCATTGCAAGGGGTTTTTCCCGAAGCAATCTTTTCTCAACTATTCAAGAGATTGCTTCGGACACTACCCTCGCAATGACAAGTTAAGCACAGCAACACGGACAAGCCATGCCCCTGTAGGGATCGTTTGCTGTGTTTAACTCGATAGCCTTATAGCCATTTCAGAATTGGTACTTCTTTTCTTATTTACAATTTCATTTATCGTCCTAAATGTAGCATGAATCTCTTTTGCCAAATGTGATTGAGTCATCCCTAAAGGTTTCATAAAATCTTCTTTTAAGATCTCTCCTGGATGTGTTGGTTTTCTTATTAAATCAACCATATTCTTACCTTCTGTCAATGATAATCTGTAATTTCAACATCATAAAGGAAGAATTAAATAAAATATAACGGGATCCAAGAATATTCTTAACAAAAATAAAACTGAAAAACCTTACCTGAACTTTTTTAAAAACTCTATAAATATTTCTTCTTTTATTCGGTATCCTTTCTCGATCAATTCAAGTAATAAAGCTTCCATTTTTATTTTGTCAAGTTTGCCATTCTTGTATGAATCCCACAATATACCAAGTGTCCCTTTGGGATTAAGCCCTTTAAATCGCGCAACAGTCCTTGCTTTCGATTCGTCTATAAATATTCTCTCAATATTCTCTCTCACTGCAAGGCTTATTACTGCCTTTTCTCCATCACCAAGAAATTCCGGCAAATCTTTTAGAATAGTAACTCGATAAGAAATTATATTTTTATTTTCGAAATATCGTAGTATCAGTTGTGCGTCTTCTTTTTTTCTTTTGATACCGTTCTTAATCTCTAATTCTACCTGGGAAGGAATATAAAGAGTGTAATTATCAAGAAGATTAATTTGACCTATTTTGGCAAGAAATATAAGGGGTGATGCATTACATACAACCTCATGCATTTATTTTAGGTCCTCAATCAGACTCTCCATGGTATAGTCGATATGTATATCGGCCTTTTTTAATTTATCTATTATGTCCCATATATCTAAAGAAAGCATTTCAGCAGCCTTCTGAAGGGTAATTTTACGGTTTCTATAAAGTTCGAGGATATTCTTTTCATTCAACAACTCAATACCTTCATTTATCACCTTGTTAACAAGGTCGTCAACCTCCATACCATGTATTTTTGAAGCTTTTTCCACTTTTTTATATAAATTATCGCTAAGTTTAACTACCTTCATCTTTTCATCCCTGGAATTAACTCTTATTTTCAGCCTTGTAAATTACCTTATTTATAATGCTCAAAATCTTACTGTCAATGCAAACTTAAGGTATAATATCAACTCCATTTATATACGTCAATTACAATAGTATAATTAAGATGGTATGCATCGAAAAATGGGAAGAAAATAGATCTATAAATACATACTCGATATCTCTGTGATTCGTTCGTTTACTGTGACCAAGTTGTGACTGAATATAACGGAAAGGCTTTGTTGCAACAAAGCCTTTCTAAAGTATAGTAAGCTTCCACTATTGGCTTGTTAAGTCAATTGGCCTTTATGCCAATAAGCTAATTCTATGTTTATAGAGTTGGTGACACATTGGTAATGCTATTTTAAGGGTATCAAAAATCATAAGTTTTTTAATATCAAATACATAAAAAACTAAGAGGGCGGGTTCGAGTCCCGTGCCTCGTTTTATGCGTTAGTATTATTAGATTTACCAAAGGAGGTATCTTCTTGTAAAAAGAACAACGTGTGTTCATGTTCGCCCTGATTACAGAAAAACACCCAGGTAAAAAAATATTTCTTCAACTTAACTTAAAAGAAAACCTCTCGATATTGTTTCGCATATATCTATAGCGTTTCTTATGGCTTTTTCTTGACCGTAAACTCATTTCTCAGTAGTATACAGGCCTGTATAAAACTATCGTTCCTTTGTCCTGTTTATCCTATGAGAGAACCACAATCGCTATTTTTAACAGAGGATTCGCTGGGGATCGTTACTGATCTCTATCAGCTTACGATGGCTGCCGGATATTTTGAACATGGGGTGCATGATATCACAACCTTTGAATTATTCGTTCGCCAATTGCCTGAGAATCGTTCCTATCTCATCACAGCAGGGATAGAACAGGCGGTCCACTACCTCACTCATATTAAATTCTCAGAGGACAACATTCAGTTCTTAAGGCGGCTACCCGCATTTAAGCACGTAAGCTATGAATTTTTTAAATATTTACAAAACTTTACCTTCAGCGGTACTGTCTATGCAATGCCTGAAGGAACCATTGCCTTTTCAGACGAACCTCTGATTCGGGTAACAGCCCCCATTATTGAGGCACAGCTTGTAGAAACATATCTGCTTTCAATAATCAACTTCCAAACGTTAATTGCAACAAAATCATCAAGGATTGTATACGCAGCCAAAGGAAGGGAGGTAATTGATTTTGGTACACGCCGCGCCCACGGTCCTCAGGCGGGTATTCTTGCTGCCAGATCAAGTTTTATCGGTGGATGCAGTAGCACCTCGAATGTATTTGCCGCCTATACGTTGGGGATACCTGCGGTTGGAACCATTGCCCATTCATGGGTCATGGCCTTTGAGAATGAACTGGATTCATTTCATAAATTCTATGAGACGTTTCCTGATTATACGGTTCTGCTTATCGATACTTACGATACCTTAACCGGAGCGCAACACGCAGCTATGATTAGCAACAAAATCAAAGGAGTTCGCATCGATAGTGGTGATGTATTAAAACTCAGCAAAGAAGTACGGAAAATTTTAGATGCCAAAGGATTACAACATGTCAAAATCATCGCTAGCGGCGATTTACATGAAAACCGTATCGATGATTTATTAAAAAATAATGCGCCTATTGACTCTTTTGGGGTAGGCACCGAAATGGTAACCTCGAAAGATGCCCCAGCACTGGGTGGTGTCTATAAATTAGTTGAACAAGGGCATAAGGGAAAAATCATTCCGAAAATGAAACTGAGTAAAGGAAAAGTTACCTATCCGGGTAAAAAACAGGTATATCGTATTACTGATACCGTTGGTAATTTTATAAAGGATGTGATTGGACTTGAGGGTGAGAATATTGAAGGAATTCCCCTTTTAATACCTGTTATAAAGGATGGGAAACCATGCTATAATTTGCCCACAATTCATGATATTCAACGTACCGCATCAGAAAACCTTATACACTTGCCCAACCCATTCAAATATTTAACAGATGCAGAAACATATCCGGTATATAAAAGTCACGGACTGGAGGTAAAAAAACAAGAGGCTGAAAGAATAGTAAGGGATATGAATATGTGATGCAAAATTTGTTTGCTAAATAGAAAACCACATATTACATTAAAGATATGAAAATTGCGTTGGCACAGATTAATCAAACCGTAGGCGACTTTCAAAAAAATACCGAAAAAATCTGCTCATATATCAACCGCGCCAGGATTCAGGGCGCCAATCTCGTCGTTTTCCCGGAATTAGCCGTTACCGGTTATCCGCCAAAGGACCTCCTGGATATCCCTTCATTTATCGATAAAAATCTCCAGGCTTTAGATGAAATAACCCATTGTACTTATGGTATCTCTGCCATTGTAGGCTTTGTTGATAAAAACAAACAACCCTACGGTAAGCTTGTTCATAATGCTGCGGCATTTATTCAAGATCAAAAGATTGTTTCCGTCCATCATAAATCACTCCTGCCAACCTACGATGTGTTTGATGAGTACCGTTACTTTGAACCAGCACATACTATTTTCCCTGGAGAATTTATGGGTAATGCATTAGGGATATCTATCTGCGAGGACATATGGAATGATGAGGAATTTTGGACACGTCCTTTATATGAAACAGATCCCATAGAAAGCCTGATCTCTCAAAAAGCTACTATCATTATCAACATCTCCTCGTCACCCTTTGCGGTAGAGAAACACGAGAAAATACGATTGCCTATGCTTACCCATGATGCCAGAAAATATAGAGTTCCGCTTCTCTATGTAAATCAGGTTGGAGGCAATGATGAGCTTGTCTTTGATGGAAATAGCTCCGCAATAAATGCCGAAGGCAAGCTTATTGCGCAGGCAGCCGCTTTTGAAGAAGACTTGATGGTTATCGACATTGAAAATCCGGTGCAACTGCAGGCCAAAGCTTATACCCCTATCGAAACTGTTCATAAGGCTTTGATTGTAGGACTTCGGGATTATGCAGCAAAATGTGGTTTTAGGAACGTAGTTATTGGTCTTAGCGGAGGTATTGATTCCGCTGTTACCGCTGCATTAGCTGTCGAATCGTTGGGGAGTGACAATGTTATTGGAGTACTCATGCCGTCTCAGTTCTCATCACAGAGTAGCATCGAAGATGCGGTAAAACTCTCCCGAAACCTCTTGATTCCTTACAAGATCATACCGATCGAAGGAATATTTGAAACGTATCAGAATGTCCTGAAACCGGAATTCGAAGGGATGTCCTTTGATATTACCGAAGAAAACCTGCAGGCGCGCATCCGCGGTAATATCATTATGGCGCTTTCCAACAAATATGGATACCTTGTTTTGACAACCGGAAACAAATCGGAATTGGCTGTAGGTTATTGCACCTTATATGGGGATATGAGTGGCGGACTGGCGTTACTATCCGATGTGCCAAAAACAATGGTATATGAACTAGCCAGGTATATAAATCGGGAGAAAGAAATTATTCCACAAAATAGTATGAGCAAAGCCCCTTCGGCAGAATTAAAACCGAATCAATTCGATCAGGACACCTTGCCATCTTACGACATCTTGGATACTATCTTAAAGGCGTACATAGAAGATACGAAGTGCATTGCTGAAATTATTCAAATGGGATTTGATGAAAAAATCGTGCATGACATTATCAGGAAGGTAAACAGAAATGAATACAAGAGGCGACAAGCAGCTCCGGGTATAAAAGTAACTTCTAAGGCATTTGGATCGGGAAGGCGTATGCCGATTGCCCATAAATTTGTCTCCTAAATCTACGAATTTTTAGTACTTTGCGCTCTCAGCGCCTTTGTGGTAAATTTTCAAGATGAAAAACTCAAAAGTAAAATTGCCCATTGGAGTCTTCGATTCAGGTATCGGTGGAATATCTGTCCTGGCCGAAATACTAAAGCTACTATCCCATGAAGAATTTATTTACTTTGCCGATACGCTTCATTCTCCCTATGGGATCAAGCCGGAAAATATTGTTCAATCTTTATCGATAAAGGCTGCTGAGTTTCTATCCCTCCTCGGTATTAAATCCCTGGTCATTGCATGTAACACAGCCACAAGCGCCGCAATTAGCAATATCCGAAAAATGCATACATTTCCTGTAATTGGAATGGAGCCTGCGGTGAAACTCGCTGTAGATCTGAAGCCGAAAGGTAAGATTATTGTTATGGCAACACCTCTCACGCTAAAGAGTAAAAAATTTAATGAATTGATATCTCATTATACACATCTTGCAGAAATTATTCTGATGCCTTGCGCAGGACTGGTAGAAATTATTGAGCAGGATTATTCTGATAGAAGGAAGATTGAAAATTATCTCGCAAGCCTGTTTTCATCAAGAGAAAAAAAGGATATTTCGGTTGTTGTCCTCGGTTGTACTCACTATATTCTGATAAAAGAGGAAATTATGAAAATATTAGGAGGTGAAATTCATGTTATAGACGGAAATTATGGAACAGCAAAACAGTTAAGGACCGTTCTCCAAAATGAGTGCCTGCTTAACAATACCGTTATAGAAAAACCTTGCCTCCCTTTAAAAGCACAGGTGAAGTTTTATATCTCTGGGAATGGAAACGGAGTGGAAGCAAGGTGTAAACAATTATTGCAACAGGAAGGAATTATCTGTGAATAAAAATTTTTTATTGGAGTAAAGGAGAAAATCACATGTCAACAATAGATAATTTAAAAAATGCTTTTGCAGGTGAATCACAGGCCAACAGAAAATACTTAGCTTTTGCAAAAAAAGCGGATGCAGAGGGTTTCAAACAAGTAGCAAAGCTCTTTCGTGCAGCAGCCGAGGCTGAAACAGTACACGCCCATAATCATCTGCGGGTGCTTGGGGGTATCCGCAGCACAAAGGAAAATATCCAGGAGGCAATTGGGGGAGAAACGCATGAGTTTACAACTATGTATCCCCAGATGATTGAAGAGGCAAAAAAAGAAGGAAATAAACAAGCCTTACAGAGTTTTGAATTTGCCAACAAGGTAGAAAAAATCCATGCAGATCTTTATCAAAAAGCCTTAAATAATTTGGGCAAGAATGAGACTGTAGATTACTATGTCTGTCAGGTCTGTGGCGATACGGTTGAAAAGGATGCGCCGGATAAATGCCGTATCTGTGGCGCGCCTAAGGATAAATTTACAAAAATCGGTTAAATTACTTTACCTTATTTTAAGTATTATTCAAACATCAGAAATGAATTTCTTTCCATAGCCGTAGGGCGAAGATACTCTTCGCCCTACAAATATTCTGTAAACAAAAACCTTCCATGTTATGTAGTAAAGATGAATAATTTTTCATATCCAAAATCGAATAAAGCATGCTATAATGCTTTATCTCTTTCCTCAATTAAACGTTTAGGAAGCTCAAATAGTAACCGCTTGCTGTGATTGTTTTTCTCCGGACTCTGTCTGTTTCCCTCTCTTTCCGCCCGTTCCCAAATACTTCCCTATATTCATGAGGACATGGTTTGGAAATAAGCAGGTAAAGCATAGCAAGGTTTGGAAACAAGCAGAGAAGATTGTACACAAAAGGAATTCCCGTTGTTATTATGCCTATCCGAATATAATAGGAGGCTTTTAATTATTTGCTATTTCCTCCTTCTTTGCCTGACGATGTCTCAAATATTCAAGAACCGCAGGTATCAGTGAAACAACGATAAGTGCAATAATCATAAGACTGAAATGCTGTTTAATAAAATGTATATTGCCAAGAAAATAACCTGCATAAATAAACACAGGCACCCAAAAAACAGCCCCCAGGATGTTGTAGAGGGCAAAACGGAGATATGACATACGCCCAATACCTGCAATGAAGGGTGCGAAGGTACGAATAATAGGTATAAATCGGGCAATAACAATTGTTTTACCGCCGTGCTTTTCAAAGAATCGGTAGGTTCGTTCAAGATATTCAGGGTTAAAAAACAGAGATTTCTGTTTTTTAAATATTTTAGGGCCGATATAGTAACCAATCCAGTAGTTTACCGTATCGCCAAGGATCGCTGCAACAGCCAAAATCGCAATAAGCGCATATACATGCAAAGCCCCTGTAGCGGCAATTGCACCAGCAGCAAACAAGAGAGAATCTCCGGGTAAAAAGGGTGTAGCAACAAATCCAGTTTCTGCAAATACAATCAAAAACAAGAGTACATGCACCCAAATGCCGTACGTAGTAACTAATTCATATAAGTGCTTATCTAAATGTAAAACGAAATGTATGAGATATTCTAACCACTCCATTACACTCTTCCTTTCATTGAAATTAAGGCGATAGATTCTTTTAAAAAATGATTGAGAAAAGGAGAAAATAAGGGAATTAAAGTTTTATGATATAATATCGTAACCAAATATAAACATTTGACAAAACAATCATTTCAATCGTCAGGGGTATTGCATAGATAAGGTATCTTTTGAATGATATAGGATAGCCTGCCCTTTCTGCAAGACTCAGGGTAACAATATTCGCAGAAGCGCCGATAGGCGTTGCATTCCCTCCAAGGCAAGTTCCAAGCGCTAAAGACCACCATATGGGCATCAGTGTCGGATGTTGGACGACGGATGTAAAATCTAACTCTTTCGGTACTATTGAATGTGCCATATCAGTAACAAGGGGAATTATGCTGGCGATTAAAATGGTATTTTCAACAATGGTTGAGGCAAGAGCAGAAAACCATAAGATTACCATTGCAACAGGAAACATGCTTTCTGCATCTGGTTTTATGAATGAGACCATACCATCTGAAAGCTTAGAAATCAGTCCAACTTTAATAACACCACCCACAACAATAAAAAGACCGATAAAGTATAAAAGGGTTGACCATTCTAATTCTCTTAAGATATTATGTGGTTTTTCCTTTGATATAATAAGCAAAAAGGCGGCTCCTAAAATAGCAATGGTTGCAGGTTCAAGATGAAGTTTATCATGAAAAATAAACCCCGGAATGACCAACCCTAATATACAGAGAGACTTTATTAACAAGCTGCGATCTTTAATCATCTTATATTCATTTATAGCTAATATCTTTTGTCTTGCCTCTTCTTTGACCTGAAGTCTCTTGCCAAAGAGGAGTTTTAAAGTCAGCAAAAAGAAGAAAAACACAAAGAGAATTGCAGGTGTTAAATTATAGATAAAGTCCATAAAGGTTAATTGTATTTTGCTGGCTATCAGAATATTGGGTGGGCCACCAATAAGTGTGGCTGTACCACCAAGACTAGAGGCCATAATCTCTGATAAGAGAAACGGGAAAGGATCCAATTCCAGCTCATCTGCAATAAATAAGGAAACGGGGACAAGAATCAGAACAGTGGTTAGATTATTAAGAAAAGTAGAAAAAAGCGCCGTAATACTGGTGAAAAGGATAAGAATCCATAAGGGCCTTCCTTTGGCAAGTTTTGCAGATTTTATTGCCAGAAATTGAAATACACCTGTTTTACTCAGGATATTAACAATAATCATCATGCTGATAAGGAGAAATACAACGTTATAATCAATAGCGTATTTTTCTTCATAGAAGGCCTCACGTTGTGTAATTATTCTGAGCGCCATCATCAGACCAGCTCCAACTAATGCAACCTTTGTTTTATCGAGCTTTTCAGAGATAATGAATCCGTAAGATACGATAAAAATACCGGTAGCAATCCAAAAAAACATAGGGAATTCCTTATAGAGAGGTGGGCTATACTGACCCTTTTGCAAGGATATTCATAATATGCCTTATCAAATTTATAAGATGCACGATTCCAACAACTTTACTATCTCTTACTACAGGGAGGTTATGGATCTTATTAACAACCATGAGGGCGGCAGCTTTAGTTACGGTATCATCTTCATGCACCGATAAAACTGTTTTTGTCATTATCTCCGTAATAGTTAAATCTCTGTTTTCTATACATTTTTTTTCAAGATAACTCTCATCCATCGCAGAGATAAGAAATTCATCAAAAGTTATATACTTGGGAATAAGTACCTTTATAATATCTGCTTCTGTTATGATCCCTGCGAGTCTATCTTCCTTATCAACTACAAAGATAACACGATATTTGACCTCATTCAGCATTCTGATAAGATACTCAAAGGTATCTGAGGTTCGAATAAGATTTGGAGATGCATCCATAATATCTTTTACTCTCATAACCTTATATTCCTCATGTTTGATACGGTAATTATCTTTAATAACAATCTGAGTCATTATAATAAAATGCCTTATAGGTGTCAATATAAAGGGAGTTAATGGTGATAGACGGGGAAAATTTATCACTTTTTTAATTATCAATAATTAAGGCACATCTCTATGATAACAAATCTCTTGCCAGCTATACGAGATGCTTTTAACAACGTATTATTTGTCTGTAAGAGGCTTACAGCATACACATAGATTCTCATTGACAATAAAATTAGTATACGGTACACTTTAGAAGCTATTTGGGAATTTATTAACTTGCGCAAAGATATGTCCTTTAAGTCCTTTAAATCCCGTACAGAATTTTTCAGCAAAAACCTTTTTTATTTTCTTATTGCTGCATCCCTGGCTATCCACGCTCTCATAATCCTCTTATCGCCACAGACACATCGGATTCTCAATCTTAGCTCACTTCGGGAAAGCTTTATCCGTGAACCGAGCGAGTATACAGTTACTTTGGAAGTAGAGAGTGCGGATACTGAAACAGGACAGACATCGGATACAAAACAAAAGGAAGTTGAAAAGGAACAGGAAAAGGAGCCTGAAAAAAAGAAGTACAAAATATTCACCGATACCTCCGATAATATAGAGGATGAAGAAACAAAGGATGATACTGATAAAATTGGTGAAAAGGGATCTATAGCAAAGGATAATTTCCCTGATGATAAACAAACGATCAACAATGAGCCCCACGCTGAAGGCCACTCTGATGCGCCATTATTGGGTAAAGGTACTATTCCCTCGCCTGCAGATGCAGGACATCAGCAACCACAAGAGATTATTGCGCAGGCATTTATCCCTGGAGATAGTTCTGGTAACAAAAATTCTCCACCGATGTATGCCAATGTGCCGAAAGGGTTGATGAAGCAACAGCATCCGTCGAAATCTTCTCAAATACCGCAGCCTAAGGTGTTATCAGAAGAAGTCAAAGAAAAAACTGCAAAGGAAGAAATAGTCAAGCTAACCGAAACACGAAAGAATGAAACAACACAGGCGGAAAATACTTTACCGATACCAAAAAGAGAACGGCTCACTATGGAGCGCAGTATCGATCAAGAAGAAGCAGAACCACTCGCCAGTCAGGAAGGTGTGCTCTTTACCGAGAAACAAAATGAGGCAAAAGAGGAATCTGAAATAGAAAAAAAATTATTACCGTCACTTCAAGAGCAGAAAAAAATACAGGAAGAAATAGAGGAAAAAGAAGAAAAGCAAGAGACGAAAGAGGATATAAAAACTGAAAAATTTGCTGAAAAACTCATCGAGACACAAGAAACAATAGATTCAGATACACCCAAACCTGATACAACGACATCAGAGATTCCTGATAGTGAGCTTCAACGAGCGCTCGAAAGAGGATTGGACGAACAGGAGAGTCCCGGTGAGTCAGAAAAACCTAAGGTTTCCTTTAATGTTCATGCAAAGAAAGAGGGATCAAGTAATGAGCCAATACTCTTTGAGGATACCATATCGAATTCGGCAATCCCGGGCGCGCCATCTTTTAACGTCAAAAAACACGAATATGCCGATTATTTTAAGCATATCCGGGATAGAGTATCGCTGTATTGGTTCCTTGGATACGGAACTCGCGCCGAGATAAAGCTGGAGACCAAAAATGATAAACCAATCGTTATTGAATTTAAGGTTTTACCCAATGGCTCAATCGATGATGTGAAAATCTTAGATGATGCCGGGAATTTTCCGCTTGCATCGAGACTCATATTCTCAGTCAAAAATGCGGCGCCGTTAAATCCTTTCCCATCCAATATCAAAGAGCCATCAATCGATGTAAAATTTAATTTTTATTTTTTCTAAACAGGAGGAAATACTACTTTGGAATGGTTATTAGGTGGTGGTCCTATAATGATACCACTATTAATTTGTTCTGTGTTATCCCTCGCAGTAATCATTGAAAGAGCGATTAATCTGCGCAGGAATAAAATATTGAAACCAGAAATCATTCAAACTATAGAAGCAATACGGAATACAGATGATATACCTTTTGCGATTTCTAAGTGTGAGGTAATTTCAGGTCCCTTCTCGAACCTTTTACGTCGAATCCTGATCAATAACCATCTTACACGGGAGGAAAAATTTATTGATATACAGGCTGCCGGGAGACAGGAAACAAAGGTGCTTGAGAGAAGGCTGCTCGTATTAGAGGTTATTACTGCGGTAGCTCCGCTATTAGGACTGCTTGGAACGGTGCTGGGACTGGAAAATATCTTTGGAATTATATCAGAGTTGGGTTTAGGGCAGGCTAAAGCATTTTCTGCAGGACTGGCAGAGGCTATCCGAACTACTGTATTCGGATTGTTTATTGCAATTCCATCCCTGGTTGCTTATAGTTATTTTGATAAAAAAGTAGACACCTTTGTCCTCGAAATGGAAGAATATTCCATGTATATTCTCAATAAACTTTACCCATCTAAAGAAAAAACAAAAAATCAATAACTATTTTCTATGAGAGAGAAACTATGCGCTTTCGGGAAAAACGTATTACAAGATCTATCATAAATCTCACCCCAATGGTAGATATGTTGTTTCTGATACTCTTATTTTTTCTGGTCACCTCTAGTTTTACAGAACAACCAAATATTAAACTGGAACTCCCTTCTACTAAATATACATCTACCAGCAAACTCGAAGAAAGAATCTTAACGATTTCCCGGGATGAAAAACTATTTTTTCAAAATGAACCTGTTGAAAGAAAAGACCTTATCTTAGTATTGAAAAACGCCTTTTCCAAACAAGATGACAAAACGCTTGTTCTGCGGGCAGATAAAAATGTCACGTATGGAACAGTTGTTGATATTATGGATGCGGCTAAAGGCGCTGGCTTGAAAAGGATTGTCGCTCCTACCGTCCTCGAACCCGAAAAGAATCCTTAGACTATTTAACTATCACAGACCTCCTTTGCGGCCATAAGATGTAGGGCGAGGCTTTAGCCTTGCCGCCCCCCGTCTGAATATATACACGAGGATGGCAACCCTGAAGGGTTGCCCCACAGAATGGAAATTCCTATGCATCAAGTCGGGTCTCAGGCAACTTTTTACACCACGAAGACATATATTCAGATATTAGTCAAATACTTGTCCAAAATTTTGCCAAGTTCAGGCACAGCGATCTCTACATGTTCCTTACCCTTAGGGCGCAACCTATTATAAACCTTTATTACTGTCATGTTACTACTGGACTTAGCCCGCTGATCAGTTACCTGTAGCAGGCCTTCAGCCACATCACCAGCCCGGGCGCAGAGATACTGCTCCAGCGAACCGTTGGAACCTTCCTTCTGATAATACTGATAGTATACCTGAAGTTGCTCGATAAAATCATCGAGCAGCGAATTGACCGACTTCTCAATCATCCTGGGCTTCAAGGCATTGACCAACCCATAAGCGGTCTTTACCACCACGCTTGACAGCCCCTTTTTCGATTTAATTTGCTGGTCAATGAGAGTAACGCAGTTAGCGACTACCAATGGACGTATGCCCGGATTTTTCGCCAATGTTCTTAGATCTTTCAGAATTCACTCCCTGGAAATGCTTCCACGTTTATGTGATGATAGAAATAATAAAAAATTACCTTTTATAACTCTTCAAATCCTATAAAATTTAATCTAAGAATGCAATCTTTTTTGTAGAGTAGGCAGGGGAGAACCTTGTATTCTCCCAAATGGGAAACTAGCATAAACGTTTGAATCATACAGGCCAGGGGCGAACACAAGTAGGGGCGGGTTTTAAACCTGCCCCTACAACAAAACAGTGAAATTCCTCAACGTCAATGTAAAATTGTGCCTTCGGCAACTGAATATACCCGTGCTCTTTATTATTCTTGTTGAGATGCAAGATTTTGCGTCTCTATGTACCTGAACAGATCCACCCTCTCGGGCGGGTTGAAGTTTGTAACTTGATTGTGTAGGAATTTTCATTTTCATGAAGCGGGTTTGTGGTAGGGCGGATTAAGCAGTAGCGAATCTACCAGGCACCCTCAGAGAGGTTACTATCAAAGCGGGATATGAAGACATCAGATGAAGCATTGTGAGAGGTATCATAAGCGCCTGGCGTAGTAGGGAGGTCGGTTGTTGTATTATAGGTATAACCCATTACATAGATGTTGCCCTTTGTGTCTGTAGTAATTGATTTACCATAATCACTATTAGAGCCTCCCAGAAATATGGATGCCAGGAGGGGGTCGATGATGAGTTCCTTTGATGTATCGTATGATGCTACCGTAAAGCCATAAACAAGTTGAGAAGTTGAAGAGTCAGGAGTTGTAAGTTGAGAGGTTTTTTTCTTCTTTATTCTGACTCCTGGCTTCTGTCTTCTGAACACTATATTCCATTGCCACATCAACCCTCTTCCCCACAATCTCCTGAAAGGCTACCGGTTTGGTAAATGTCACCTTCCCTAACTCTGTCTCTACCTTACGCTGTCCTTTTTCGTTGATGTGTAATCCCCCTTGATCCCCCTTTGCAAAAGGGGGAAAAATTCTCTTGATTCAAAAAAGAGAGAGAACTCCCTTTTAATAAAGGAGAAGAATTTTCTTTGTTCTCCCTTGGTAAAGAAAGAACAGTAAAATCCCCATTTTCTAAAGGGGGTTGGGGGATTGGGAAGTTTCACACCACTCAACCTTACCTGAATCTGTCCCGGATCAGCGCCCGGCTTCACACAAAAGAGCTTCTCCACATTATCCCCATACGCCTTCAGCCTCAGCTCAATCCCCTCGTATACCTCTCCAAGGTTTACCTCTCCATAGGTCGCAATACCACTCCACCACTTCGATGGGTCATTACCTTTAAAATAACTCACCGTTGTCTCTGCCTCATCCTCTCCCTTTATCTCTGCAAGCTTCCCGTTAACAAGCTCTTCTTTTAATATCAGTCCTTTTTCACAAGACGTATTTTGGAGCATGGTATCGATAAAAGCCAGCACAGGTGATGCGGGATGCACGGTACTTAGTGAGGTAGCCGGCAGTGTGCAGAGCGCCCGATGTACCTTGTACGATAAAGGGCAACTGAAGTCTTTTCGTTTTTTGTGCAAATGCCTCCTTTGTCAGTCTTCCTGCGTTGTCTTCCCCGAATACATAACCTCCCGTTAAAACGAGTGTACAGAAAAGAACTGCTAATGATCCAAAAAACCTCATACTCCTTTCCATACATCCCCTCCTAAAAGTTTCCTGAATATGTGCGTGCTTAAGCTGATTCAATCTGCAAGACAATGTCATTTTGGTGGATTCGCTCCGCTTAATTCACCCTACTCACTTACTCCTCAATCATTCGGAGGGGTAGATGAAACGAAGTGAATCCACCATTGCATCGTAATGACATTGACCTGCAAGGTCGAACCAACCTTATTCTTCATGTATGTCAAAATTATTTGAGGAGAAATAGTCCTCCCAGGATAAGGAGCATTCCCATAACCTTTGATAGAGTAACTTCTTCTCCAAGAAATACCCAACCCAAAATAAAGGTGAACAAAGGGTAACAACTGGTGACAGGGATGATCCTCGATATCTCACCTATCTTAAGCGCTTTATAAAATACTACCTGTGCTACAAATCCTGCCAGAATGCCGGCAAGGACGAGAAAGGAAATGGATTGAATCCCCATCTTCCCAAACGATGAAAAGTCAGGGGTATACGAGAGAGCGATTACCATCCCGATAAGAATGCCTGAGCACCTTACCAGATATGCGGTTGTAGGCTCAACAGATGAGAGCCCAATCTTTTCTAAAAAGGGCACAACTCCCCAAATAAAGGCAGTAAGCAGGGCAAGTAAAAATGCTTTCATAACACAATTATCCTCGATAAATACTATTGAGTATACCATAGGCCTTCAGCGACAAAAAACGGTGTCGATGTAGGGCGAGGCTTTAGCCTTGCCTCCCCGCCTGAATACCTGCACAAAGACAGTAACCCTGAAGGGTTGCCCTACAGAATGGAAATTCTTTAATATATAAGGGTCGGGTTGAAAAGAACAAAACCAGACGAATGTTCTTTTTTACCCACCCCCGATGCCCTTCGGATGTGGCTAAGGGGTGGGCTCATTCCCCTGGAGAGACGCAAAATCCTGCCTCTCTACCATTGGGGTAGGGGGTGGGTTAACAGCATCATGAAAGACCTTGAATTTCCTCTACATGAAAACAGAATTACTCTCTATGGTCATTCAGGAATACGATTATAATACAATGAAATGAAAAATTGTCTAACAATATTTCATTAAAAAAATATCCTGCAATCTGTTATACTATATCTATATTTTCCCCATAGAAAAGGTTGTGCGCGTTCTATTTCCTTTGAGGCATATGATACGTAAGTAAGTTACGAAAATCTGTAAACAGGTTTTGAAAAGAGATATCCTGTCTTGTTAACGATAACATTTATACGGAAAGAATGCTGTACCAGTAAGTACATTCAGAACTTCGGAAAGGAATTGTATGTCAATATCTAACAAAGTAAAGGAAGGAATTGCCGCTTCATCCTGGGTTGTGAAAATATTTGAGGGTCATTCCCAGGGTATTTCAGAAGAGAAAGAAGTTTATGATTTTCGGCTGGGAAACCCGAAGATTGAACCTCCGGCAGAGTTTGTTGAGGAATTGAAGAAGATTGCAAATAATCCCTTTCCAGGGATGCATGGTTACTCAGCTCTGGCAGGACATCTTCAAACACGGGATGCAATAGCAAAGACGCTGTCAAAAGAAAGAGGACTGCCTTTCACCGCGCACCATGTGATTATGACCTCTGGCGGCGCCGGTGCATTAAATATTATCCTGAAGGCAATTCTGAACCATGAGGATGAAGTTATTGTTCTGACACCTCTTTATTTGGAATATCCCTATTATATAGATAATCACGGCGGGGTTTGTTGTGGAGTTGAAACAAATGCAGACTTCACATTAAACATTGATAGCATAGCTGCAAAGATAACTCCCCGTACTAAGGCAATTATCATAAACTCTCCAAACAATCCGACCGGGATGATTTACTCTGAAGAGAGTTTGAGATCTGTCGCAAGGATTCTGGGCGAGAAAAGTCGAGAATATGGAAAAGATATCTTTTTGATTTATGATGCTGCGTATCAGGACATCGTTTACGATGGGAATGAGCTTCCTGACATCTTTAATATCTACCCGAATACCATCTTTGCGGCTTCGTATTCCAAACCGCTTTCGATTCCAGGGGAAAGGATAGGCTATGTGGCAGTTCATCCTGAGATAAAAAATTCCAGAGAACTTATCGAGGCACTGACATTTGCGAATCGGGTTCTTGGATACCTGAGCGCCCCTGTCCTTATGCAGCACGTCGTTGCAAATCTTCAGGGTGTTCATGTTGACAGGGCGGAATATCAGGAAAGAAGGGATATGTTCTGTAACGCCCTGCAGGATTTTGGTTATTCATTTATACGGCCCATGGGGGCTTATTATATCTTCCCAAAAACTCCCGGAGACGATCTCATATTTGCTCAAGAACTGGCTAAAGAAGGGATACTGGTGCTTCCCGGGAAAAGCTTTGGAAGAAGCGGATACATCAGAATAGCTTTTTGTGTAAAAAAAGAAACCATAAAAAAATCGCTCTTGGGGTTTAAAAGGATAATAGACCGTTATGCTGTAAGATAAATTTAAATTCACCATTCTTCTTACTTCTTCCGCAAGGCGGTTAAGAAAGGAATTTCAAAGTTAGCCACGAATATTCACGAATAGACACGAATACTAGAGGTTATCCCAAGACCTTAATTTAGTATCTAGAATCATTTGAGATATAGCAGGTATAAGGAGAGAATTTTTCATACTTTGTAAGCTGGTTCCTGGGGTGGCACTGACAAACTTTGTTTGTCAGTGTTTTGTAATCCATATCCATGTACGTAGGTAAATAAGCACGGACAAACGAAGTTTGTCCGTGCCACCTGGTCTGGAGTTATCTAAAAATCTTACTGGTAGTATCTGGAATCATGTGAAGATGGAGAGGTTTCCGTAGAAAAATAGGTTTTGGGATAGCTTCTAGAAAAATAAAAGATTTGTGCTCATTCGTGGCTTAAAAGAGTTGCCGAAGGCTTAGTTTAAAAAATGTTTAGGAATTTCAATGTTAGTGAAAATGGTTTTTAAACATACGGTTTAGAGCGGTATTGGGGTTAAGGTTTTTGATTTTGGGTTTTAGTTCATGGAAAAGATAAACCTTTCCCTGTTTA